>JAADCS010000017.1 GCA_013154295.1 Thermotogae bacterium | reverse complement strand
CCTGCGCCGCCTTCACCGCCTCATGCACATCCTCCTTCGTTGAGAGGGGATGGATGGAGATGACCTCGTCCGGATAGGAGGGGTTGCGATTTTCGAAAGTCCGACCGCTTTCGGATGGGACCCATTTACCATTGATGTAATTCATATACTCCTTTGCCATAGGGTGGAATTCTACTCCCGAATTTCATTGGAAAATATTCCACTACTGATACCTTTATAAGGCCCACGGCGGCGAACTCTTTCTCTACTCCCACCTCCGCAAACTCTTCGGTTGCCAGGAGAACGTTCAACCACTACGAAGATCTCTTCCACTTCTCCTTTTGGCGTACTTACACACATTCTATTGATAGTTTTTTATTTTCCTGCGTATATAACTAACTCTGCATAAAATTCCCCAGAATATCTCTCACTTTTAAGAGGGATTTAGTTTGCTCCTGATAACATGTACGAACAGCCCGAAGTTAATGGAAGTGGTTTCACTTGGAGGCTGAATACCCTCACAGTGAAACCAGTTAGTGTATCCTGTTTCTTTGAAGGAGAAAGACGAGCGCAGAGAAAGCTCCCTTGCCTTCCGGATTACGAGTCGTTGATGATGGGCCGACTATAAAGGCAGAAAACAACCGGGGAGATTATGGGTAGCAATTGATCACCAGCATACTCAAGTCCCCCTTCCCTTAAGGGAAAAGGGATACGTCATTTCCACAAGCAGACGCGGCATCAAAACGGCAGGAGGCTACAGGGCCGTAGGCGGAGATATAGGATGGGAGTGGTCCAGTGCTGGCCGTTGAGGGTTCCAGCTTTTTGGAGTACGTTATCCGAAAGGTTAAGGACTATTCTCCATGGGCACGGATAAGGTCATGTGGAAAGGGTGAAGATAAAGTTGGAAGACCTTTTGAGGTAGTCTTAATTTTAACTCTAAGAGCAGGTATGTCCCCATATTCCTCGGTGTTGTACTCAAGTAGCACCCACCCTCACTTCCATTGAGACACACAACAGGGGTAAAATACCGGCATGTTCATCCTCGTTTCGGCACTCACCACCGCCCCCTCATCGGGGTTGAGTTTAGGGTTGGTATTCGGTGATCCCACCGGACTTTCTCTGAAGTTTTGGGGGGTGGGTAACGGTGCGGCCTTTCAGCTGCACACCGGCGGAGGCGGATTCGTGGCTCCAGCCAAGCTGGCGGTATCTGGATCCTTGCTTTTTCATGCAACTTTAACCCACCAAACACCCATCGTGGGATATATAGGTGTGGGAGCCTACATGGGAATGTACGGTCGTAGGGACGATAATTACGCCCTTTTGGGTATGCAGATGCCTCTCGGCCTTGAAATCCTTCTAAGTGATATACCCTTGGACGTTTTCTTGGAGATTCCGCCTATCTTCTATTTCACCAGCGGTGGAGACGTAGGTTTCGGTATGTCCATGGGTTTAGGTTTAAGGTTCCTTTTAAGGTAGGCGATGAAGAAACCCAGAGCCTTACGGGGGTTTAGGGATATATATAGTGAGGAGTGGGAAAAGTTTTGGAGCATATACGAAACCTTCCGGGAGAGGCTGGATCTGTTTAACTTTTCGTGGATAGAAACTCCCATTTTAGAACGCCTCTCTCTCTTCGTTAGATCAGTCGGTGAGGAGACGGATATAGTCCAGAAACAGATGTTTTCCTTCAAAGATAGGGGTGGAAGGGAAGTAGTTCTAAGACCTGAGGGTACGGCCGGCGTAGTTAGGGCCTTCATAGAGCGGGGAATGGTTCCCCCAAAAAAGTTGGCATACTTCGGCCCCATGTTCAGGGCCGAAAGACCCCAAAAGGGCCGTTATAGGCAATTCTACCAGATAGGGGCCGAGTTCATAGGTTTTTCCGGTTATTTGAGCGACGTGGAAGGAGTACTGGCAGCCTATCTTCCCCTTAGGGATTTGGGACTTGAAGTTGAGGTGCGCATAAATACCTTAGGAAACGTCGACACGAAGAACCGTTATGCCGAAGCTCTTAAGAACTACCTTGAGGGGATGGATGACCTGTGCGAAGATTGCAAAAGGCGACGCGAGAGAAATCCTCTACGGGTACTGGACTGTAAGATAGACGGTCCCCGTCTCAACCCTCCAGATATTCTTGACTTCCTATCCGAAGAGGAACGCCACAATTTTGAAAGGACGCTGAAAAAACTTGCGGAAATGGGCATACCGATAGTGAGGGACCCTAACCTGGTGAGAGGTCTTGATTACTACACGGGCATAGTCTTTGAGATGGTAGCTAAGGATCTTGAGGCCGCACAGAGTACTATCTTAGCTGGTGGTCGGTACGACAACCTCATCGCCGACTTGGGTGGAAAACCTACCCCGGCCCTCGGATGGGCTGCCGGCGTAGATCGCATAGCGCTGCTTTACAAAGGTAAAACTAAAAGGCGCCCTCTATACTTCGTTGTACGCACCTCTCATGAACTTAAGGAGTTCGCCTTTGAGATCCTCGTACGTTTAAGGGAGGAGGGTAAAAGAGCCGATATGCTCTACGAGGACAGGAGCTTAAAAGCTCAGATGCGACACGCCCACAGATCCGGGGCAAGGTGGGTGGTGATAGTTGGGGAAGAGGAGTACGTTAGGGGAATGTACCGTTTAAAGGATATGGAGACCGGAGAAGAGAGCCTAGTGCCGCTATGACGGATCATCTGTCCTTCTTCAGAGATCTACACCACAACCTCAAAAAGGACATTCTCATACTGGCAGGTCCGGAGCAGTATCCGGCCAAAACTATCGTCGAAACCTTCGCTGAACATTTGGGCCTGGGAGTGAGAAGTATATGGGCAGGAGACCGGGAACTACCTGAACTGATGGAAGATATACTCAAATACACCAGTGCCGCCATGTTCGGTGGGCACGTGGTTTGGATCCGGTTCTTGCCTACCGATAGGGCCGTGGTTCGTACCATCTCCAAACTCCTGAAACATCTTGAAGGGGTGAGGGGCGTTGTAATATCCGCGTATGAAGATCCTGGTAAGTTCAGCCGTTACGAAAATGACAGGATATTGGTAGTGAACATGCGACCACTAAAACCCAAGGAGTTTGAATCCTGGGTCCTGAAGAGGTTCAAGGGATCGAGCGAAAAGGTCCCCACCTTGAGGAAACGTCCGGAGTTGAAAACTATGCTACTGGAGATTCTACCCAAGGATCTGCGCGCCGCAGAACTGGAGATAAAAAAACTCCTTCTCTTTTCCAGCGTCCCCACCAGGGAGGCCTTTGAACTTCTATGGAACTTTGAAGAGGTTCAACTCTATGAGATAACCCGTAAGATACAGGAGGGGAACAAACGGGAGGCCCTGGAGATCCTCTCCAAGTTGAGGGAGTGGGGTGTGGATCCCAGCCGGGTAGTCTCCCAGATACTCCGAGATATGACAAATTTGGCCTACGTGAAGTTGAACCTGGATCCTCCTTTCGTCTCCAAAAAGTACGTTCAGAGTGTTCGAAAGGCCCTGTATTACGTGTCGCAACGCATAAGTGAGGGGGAACTGCGGGAGGCCTTGGAGGAAATTAAGCGAACCGAACTACTCCTTAGGAGTGTTCTTAGAGGTGAATCCCGGTGGGCATATCTCAAGGTTCTGGTTTGGAAATTGGCCTCCCTATTCGCGGCGAACCCCCGTGTCTGAACGCTTCCTGGTGATAAGATTTTCGGCCTTAGGAGACCTGATTTTGGTATCACCGGTCCTGGAATATCTGAACCGCAAGGGAGAGGTCTTTCTCTTAACCTATGAAAACTACGCTTCTCTTTACAGCTCCGATCCGCGCCTAAGGGGGATAATAACCCTACCGAGGGGAGGAGGATACCGGAAGATCAAGGAGATTATGGCTCATCTACGACAGTTAAAGTTCTCCGCTCTATTTGATCTTCAGGTGAAGCCTATGAGCGTTTTACTTGGTCTTATGCTGCAGAGAGAAGGTGTGGCTGTGGTTAAAACTGACAAGAGATCGTTACAAAGACGCCTACACGTTTGGTTTGGTCTACCTCTTGAATACCGTTACGTCCCCGATAACCATCTAAAGAGGGTAGCTGCCTTCTTCGGCGAACCTCCTCCAAGCATACGTCCCCGCATATTCCCGCCCTCGGAGACTCTCCATATACCTTCTCCCTACGTCATTCTTTCACCGGAAGCTAGCACCCCTTTGAAAAGATGGCCTATGGAACGTTTCTTTGAGGTAGCCAGAGAATTGGAGAAGGAGGGGGTAGTTCCGGTTTGGGTGGGCTTGGAGAAAGAAGCGGATACGAAGGTCGGTATCGACCTACGAGGAGAAACCGACCTCCACAACCTCGTGGGTATAATATCCAAAGCTTCGGCCGTTCTCACAAACGACAGCTCGGCCCTCCATATCGCCTATGCCGTAGGGGTGCCGGCGGTGGTGATCCTTGGCCCTACAGTTACAAACTTCGGTTTCGTTCCGAAGGATTCATCCGTGCGAATCGTGCAACGGAATTTGAAGTGCAGGCCCTGCTCAACCAACGGATCTGGAAGGTGTTGGGTGGGAGATAGGAGGTGTATGGACATCGGGTCCGATGAGGTTATGGAAGTACTTCTAAGGGTCGTCAGAGGGAACCAGAGATCCTAACCGACAGGTTATAGTACCATCCCCTCAAGCGATCGTATCCGGAGAGCAAGGATAGATTCGCAATCACATCCCCCCATGTGGGAGCTGTATTCAGTGAAACCCCCAAGAAGGGACCTGGAGGACGATATTTCAATTCGGATCCCGCCGGTTCGAAATACCATCTGTAACCTCCCTTAAGAGACAGACTTCCTGCGATCCTAACTAAGGGAGCCAAAGCGTACCCCTTACCCCTCAAGAATTCTAACCCGCTCTCAAGGTTTCCACGCTTGTAGCCTACGAATAGGGATACGAAGTTCAAGGTATCCGTGGGGATCGCTTCATCTCTGCCCTCCACCTCGAGGATCACACCCCTCTCAATACGGCCAAGTAGGTGGGAGGTTTTACTCGGATAGGACGAGGATATATCCTCAAATAGGGATAGATTGATTGAATATTTTACAATTTTATCACCAAAAAATGAAGATAATATTGAGTATTGTTCAAGTTTGTTCTTAAATTTTGCACGAACATTTCCACGAAATGCGGTTCCAACGAGAGAGATTTGGGCGTCGTAGTTGGGTGCGCCTTGAGGGTAGTATACGACCTCTCGCCTATAGGAGCCATAGGGATAAGGATAGAAGTTGCCAGCATCATCCCTTTCGTAATCTCCCCATCCCTTCCCCACATACACAAACCTGACTTGCTTTAAAAGGCTCTGGCTACTTTTTAAAAGGGCACGCAATTGCTGACCGAACGAGTTACCTCGGAACTCCAGCAGAAGAGACGAACCGAATGGAGAGCGGGAGTGCATGAGAAGAAGAAGTGAAGATTTAAATTTGAGCTCGTATCCCAGGAAACCATCGCCGTACCTTCTAAGGATAGCCATTAAGGATCCTCGTTTAAGACCGATGGCCCTGTAGGTCAGGGTGGTATCCCAGAAGGATCTATGAAAGAGCTCAAGATCAGCTATCCGCAAGCCCATCCGATAGACTATTCGTAAAGGGAATCTCTCGTACTCCCCGGAGAACCACTTCCAGGTAGCGTTGAATCCGTAGCCGTACTCCGGTCCATGTGCCAGGTGGGATAGAATTCTCCCTTCCATCCTACCCTCCTTCCAAGTGTGGGATAGCCCCAGACCGATCAGACCGAACCCTTCTCCACCCCAAGGAGCCGTGTTGTAGGTGGTGGTTCTAAGTCGTCTCCCCAGAGATAGATCACCGAAGCTCCTTATACGGGTCCGTTCTCCCCATTCCATGTTCCATCTCAAGGAGGTGATGATACTATCACCCACACGTCCAAGGATCACCGAGGAGTACCCCTTATCGCCGCGAACGGTCAGATCACCGGCTCTTATGGATGGAGGGATTTTTGGGGGAACGAGAGCATACCCTCCATTTTCGGTAGGTACGTACCTGTCTCCCAGAAAGGTATATCCACCACCGGATTTGGGAACGAAGTTGCAGTCAAGGTAACCTTCTCCCGGCTTGAGTATCAGAGTATCTCCCTTCCTAACGTAATCGCCCCGGCCTGTACGGATACATCCCCCATCCAACTCGGCCGCCGGTGTCTCACCGTAGAGAGTTAGAGAAACCCCGCCCAAAGCGTAAGAAGAAGTGAAAATATGGGAAGGTTGGATCGTGGAACTCTGGTACTCAACCACCAACACATCCCCTTCCTCGTAGTCGGCGAGTATATGTATGGTGTTCCCACCCTCCCCTATGATGAACTCTTCCTCCTTCAACCTTCGTCCGTTGAGATAAACGGTCAAGCTACTCCTTATGGGAGGCACTTCCGAAAATACGTACGGTCCCGAATACCCCTTCTTCAGCTCTATTTTCCGACGATATAAGGGTGAGTACCGATAGAGATACTCCAAACTTCCGAGCCCGTACATTAACTTGAAGCCTTCACCCTTCACCGTTCCTACCAGGAGAGTGTCGGTCAGTATTCCCCCAACACCATGGAACTTTCCCTTTGAGAGACGTAGGTTGAACTCCTGAAGTTCCTCTATACGCTTGACTTGACCGCTCAAACCGGCCGCATCTTCAACGTTCAAACTCAAAGATACCCCATAAAGACTACCCCCAAGAGAAACCGATACCCCATCACTTCCAAAGGAGTACGATCCCCGTATCCGGATAGAGCTATCGGTATGGAGTGGAGTAACGATCGGTGGTGATTGAGAGGTGTCGGCCGGGAGGATAAAGATCTCGTACAACCACATTTAAGGTTCCCAGCATCCTACCCTGACCTCAGGCATCTCACCCACCACGTAAATGTTTCCCAAAGTATCTATCACCAGAATGCTGTCACCCATACCTACGGATAGGAGATCGCCTTCCGGTGACCACGCTATACCTTCCAGATCCTCTCTCGCCGTTAGTAGGATTCTTCTTCCACTCCCCCCCGGAAAGGTCACCAAAACGAGCCGGTTGCTATCTCCCTTCTCAACGTATGCCAAAAGATCGGAGCTGGGATTGACCTTAGGATAAGCTATTGGTAGCGTAGCCGGAACGAGTCTTCGATAGCTCAAAGAGTCCAGATCTAAAAGGTATATTCCATCCTCCTTCACCAGGATGACCTCCCTATCCGATACGAAACTCGGATGAGCCACAGAGGTGGCTTCGTACCATACCTGTAAGGTTCTACTTTCCAAGTCGTAGAGGGCCAAATCCCCTTTAACGTCCAAACTCTGCGTCACGAAAATCACATACTTACCGGAAGGGGATAGGGAGGGCTGAAGATCGTTTCCTTCGGATACATAGATAGGGTTACCCAACGAGTCATAAAGGTCGTAGTCACCACCTCTGTTTGAAGAGAGTATGAGGTTGGATTCGGAACAGGTAGGTTCCACCTCATCACTTCCAGCAACATCGTACAGATCTTGAAAGCTTCCATCTTTCGGATGTAGAACGAAGACTCCTCTGTCCCCACTTACGTTCGCATCCAAGATGATCCTACCGGTAAAAACCATCTCTTCTTCTTCTTCCGGCGGTGGGAAACCATAAAATTTTGTACAATTTAGAAGGAGGGGGAGAAGGAACCACCCCCTCCCTATCTTCACCTTCATCGCAAAATTTTAAGGGTGTAGTTTGAGAACGAGGGCAAGGAGCATGCCTGTTAGGAACAAAAGACCGAACTTACGGGTATGCACGAAGGCAAACGCCGCATACCATAGAGGCCAAGCCTCCGGTGGATAGCCCTCTGGAGGGGAATCGGGACGAGGTAAAGAGAAGGCTCTCATAGCTAGGGAGAGTTTATCTACGGCGAAGACAACCAACAACGTCGTGAAGGGTAGCATCCTAAGTAGAACCAAGACGAGAACGCCTATGTACATTCCTATAAGGAGTATCTTGGTCACGTTTTTAGCCCGCTCTTTGCCGAGGAGTATAGGTAAGGTGGTTATACCTCGTTTCCGATCATCATCGTACTTGTCTATGTGCTTACCAAAGAGAACCGTGGTGGGTCCTAAAGCGTATACTAAACTGGCCCAGAAAACGTCCCACGACCATTGGCCGGCTATTACGTAGTAGGAGCCTACGACCATCAGGGGGCCCCACACTAGAATGACCAAAGGCTCCCCTAGCGCCACCCTTTTTGAGAAAGAGTAACCTAATATAGAAACGAGACCTACCAGCGCCAGGGTAACTACAGGCCACCCTCTAACGTAAGCCAGATATGACCCTATAAGACCGGCCAAGGCTACGGTTATTATGGCGTACTTGAGGATTCCTCTCTCGTTAAGAAGGCCGTTTACCAAAGGTTGAGGACCGTACTTGGCACGGAAATAGTTTTCTTCGTCTAAACCTAACCTATAGTCAAAGAGGTCGTTGAACAGGTTGCTTCCAGCGTGGGCAAGGACTAATCCAAGGGTTACCAAGAGGTAAAGGAGCCAATCGAACTTTCCATGGAGAGCGGCGAAAAGACCCCCCAAAGTGGCAGAGGTAAAGGTCATAACCAAAACGGCTGAACGGGTGGCAACGAGCCAACGGGTGAAGGGGTCATACCTCTTCCACTCCTCTGGCGATATTTTTGGAATTACGTTTAAAGCTTTCCACCAGAGGCGTAAGGTGTGCAAGGCTCAAACCTCCTTATCTCTTCCTGCGGGTGCGCATGAGAAGATGCAAGAGTGTACGTACTCCGAAACCGCTTCCACCGGCCGGATTGTAGGCCCAATCCTTGTTGTTGAAAGCAGGGCCTGCTATATCCAAGTGGACCCAACGGATCTTTTCGGGTAGGAACTCCCGTAAGAATTGGGCGGCGAAGATGGATCCACCCCAGTTGTCACCGGATATGTTCTTTAAATCGGCCACGGTGCTCTTCATCTTGTCCTTTATGAAGGGGTCATCAAGAGGCATCTGCCAGAACCTCTCACCGGCTATGTTACCCGCCTTCACTATAGCCTGACCTAGGGAGGTGTCGGTGGCAAACAGGGCGGCAGTAAACTCCCCCAAGGCTACGATTGCTGACCCCGTCAGCGTGGCAAGGTCTATCAGGTAGTCGGGCTTTTGCTCGGCGGCGTAGGCCAGAGCATCGGCCAACGTTAGACGACCTTCGGCATCGGTGTTGAGTATCTCTATGTACTTACCCGAATAACTCTTCACCACATCACCTGGATGTACGGCCTTGGCGTCGGGCATGTTTTCGGTGGCCGCGAAGATGCCGTGCACCTCGTAATCTACGTTCAAGGATTTGAGGGCTTGAAAGACACCTAGAACGGCAGCGGCACCAGCCTTGTCCATCTTCATGGTCATCATGCCCTGTGAACTCTTCAAAGAGAGACCCCCACTATCAAAAGTCAGGGCTTTACCTACCAAGACGATGCGGCGGCGAGGTTTCCTATCCATAGGCCTATATATCAGATGAACCAGGTAGGGTTCCTTCTCCGAGCCTTGGGCCACAGCCAAAAAGGCATTCATGCCCATCTTTTCCAGCTCTTTGCGGTTAAAGATCCTTATATCGTAGCCGTTCTTCTTGGCGAGATCCTCGGCCAGATTCTTAAGATATTCAGGTGTAGCGAGGTTAGCCGGCGTGTTTACGATATCGCGGGTGAAGTAGGTGGCTTCTACCAGTATATCGGCCTTTTTGACCAGGTCGTTCTTCTCTCCCTGCCAATAGACCACCAGATCATCTTCCTGGGTTTGGCTACGGAGACGGTCGTAGCGATAGGCAGCCAAACGGAAACCTTCGTACATCTGCAGATACCACTTGAAGGGTTCCATGTGGGGAGGTTTTTTAACGTAGATGGATCGGATACCTATAGCCTTGACGTTTTTGTAAGCATTGGCAGCTGCCCACCGTAGGGCTATGCCTTTAGGGACACCGGCTCTGACCGGTACCTTCATCGTGCGTCCCTTTATACCTTTCTCCGTCTCCTTGACAAAACGGATAAGGACTTCCGCTTTTGGACGGCTTTTGACGAACTTTATCTCCATAGCACCATATTCTAAGTGTGAAGACCTCCACAGATAGGGGGTTTTCTGGAAATAAACTACTATGTTTGTGGGTTTGATCAACGGAAACGGTCGGATAAAATTGGCGAAGTTGCTCAATACAAAACTCTCCGAACTTTCCACCTTGAGGAACAGAACATCGTTTTAATACGCCTACACCACTAACTCCTTTCGTGGAATATCAACTAAAAACGCTATTTCTCCCCCCTTCAACGCTTCCTTTAGTGCCCGCTTACCTACACGTCAGCACCGAAGAGGCTGAACCTCCGGGTCTGTGACACTCGTTGCAACCTCCGTAGGTGGGATTCATCGGCATCCTCCTAACCAATCCACAGTCCACGTAGGCTTCAAACTCCTCAGAGGAGAGCGTGGCATCGGTGTAGAAGTTTCCGAAGGAGTCAGTTTCAAGAACTAGAGAGTCGCTTCCCCCCACGGCTTTTATCACTACCTTCACATTTGCTATCGGAGAACCACCGATACTGTCCCACACGGTGCCGGCATAGGAGTACTCCTTATGGCACTCCAGGCAGTCGGACCTGTACGCCTGATCTCCCGTCCCCACGAGAGCGTGGGTGTCGGTGTAGGCGGTTTCCTCCTCCTTCTTGCAACCGATCACGAATGATAAAAGTGCGACAGCCAAAAAAAGGTTCCTCATCATTTCCAAGGTAGCAACCAAATAACAGTCCCCACCAGCGACAATCCGGACGCAGCGTACATGTACTTCTGATGCTCCTGATAGTCACCCCTAAAGGCCTGATAGGATCCCATAACGTAAAGGGTCGATGCCGTTAGACCCAACAGGGTGTGTAAGGTGCGCTTGAAAAGCCCGCCTTTCTTCCAGAGCTTTATGTAGTTCTTGGTGCCTAAGGTGACCTGAACTACAGAGAGACCAACAGCCGAATATCCCATGAGCTTGTGGGTGTAACGTAAAAACCTGGGTGGAGATTTACCTCGTCCGTACGTGGAGTTTATATGCAATCCCAAAAGAATGTTCAAAGCACTTGCAGTTGCCACGGTATATCCGGAATATCTGTGTATAATCTGACTCTCCCAAGCGTTGAGCGCCAGAACCAGGAGCATGCCGGTATTATACTCATGACCTAAATTCTGGTTGTAGCTTTACCGTAGAATAAGTTCCTCTGATTTTAAAGGATGTTGTGGCTCTCTTTGGAGGAAGTGCGTCCTCTTCTCTAATAAACCTGCTGATCGGTTTTTTTGTATTGCGTTTCCTATCGGCTGAAGAGTATGGACGATACGCCGTAGTCGTCGATTTTGTGAATATGGTAGCCATAATAACTGGCTCCCTTTTCACCAACGCCCTTCAGCGTTACGTGGCTTTCTATAGGATGGCACGTGATAGCCAGGATACGTACCTACGTGGTATCGTCAAGCTGGCCTTCGGGTATGGGGGGACGATCTCCCTGTTAGTCGCCGCCATTCTGTTCCTTGGAGCCGACGTTATCTCCAAGAGGTTACTGGGAAACGTGGCCTACTCCCCCTATCTACGTCTCTACTCCCTGTCCGTCCCCTTCATGGTCCTTTCCACATATCTATCGGCCTATCTGAAAGGTATAGGAAAGTTCCTCCGGGTGGGTATTTTGGATCAAGGAATGCCATCCTTGGTGCGTGCAGCCGTGGTGCTCGTCGGGCTTCCCAATTTTCCAGGCTACGGCCCGGTGATAGTTACCCTGTCATTGGTAGCTAAGTTTGTATCCAACTTCGTCTTCAACCTTTTAGCCGCTTTTGCATCCTTAAGAGCCGTACTTGTGGGGAAAAGTCGTTGGAGGTTGAAGGAGTGGATACTTTACAGCTTACCGATATGGGGTAGATATGCTCTGTCTATAACCGCCTCCAACGTTAAAAGCGTTCTGGTCGGATCTCTGCAGAGCGCCATGGCAGGCGGGCAATTCAAGGTCGCCTTTTTGATTCTTTCACCGGTGTATATGTTGGAGACGTCCCTGGTTAATGTACTTTACACCACCGTTAGTGGTAGGGTTGCAAAGGGAGAGAACGTTATATCCGAGATTAAGGAACGTACCTTTCAGCTGTCCATTACGGAAGCGCTGTTAGGCTCGTTACTCCTATTGATCGGCCCACCTATCCTTGGATTCTTCGGTAAAGGATACGAGGGTGCATCCTCTCTTCTGCTCCTGGTACTCTTGGGTTACCTGATAAATTCAACTTCCTCCCTGCACCGTGTTTTCTTTATGGCTGACGGTGACAGTTCCAAAGTGTTCATCGTGCATGGTGTGGGGGCGTTCTCTTCCATAATCTTCGGATACTTCCTCATAAAGGCCATGGGATCCGTCGGGGGGGCGTGGGCCTTTCTGGCGGAGACCACTTCGTCCAGTTTTCTTACCCACATCCTATTCTGGAGGAAGACCGGTCACTTTCCGCTTGGTAAAAGAGCACTGGTCCTCCTATTGCTCTTTTGGGCCTCTGCACTGTTTTTGCTGGTTAGAGGAGTATAATACTTTTTACCTCACAAAGGTCCTTCTTAGGTGAGTAGAAATGCAGTAGTTGCCATAGAATTCCTTGACTTAGGGAGACAAACGTTTGATCTGTTTGGCGAAACAAATCGTTTGCAATTCAAAAAATCGGGGGGTTTTGAGAGATAATGCCAGTAGCATGGCTCTGGGAGACCGTGACGTGACCATAAACAACCCTACCGGTGACTGCCATACCGCCATTCTTCGGTTTCACTCTGTGGCTAAATAGCCTCCAAGTGAAACTACCTTTTGTACATGCTCACAACAAATTTCCCAAAGCGTCTATGCGATAAAGTATGTTAATCATGTGTTGAGTGAAATAGTATTCTTCTGTCCCTGTCTTTTCATCTCTGTTTCTCTATCGCCTTATTAATTTTGGTTCATATTTTAAGCACTTTAAATAACCTTTCCCTTATCTCACGGTTTGATAATATGTCTTCCAATGTAAACAAATAATCTATAACCGACCTACTTTTGTTAATCTCTTCTATAGCTCTTGAGGTAAGAGAAACACCTGGTATAATCACAACGGTGGTTGAATCTGGATTTTTCTGTTTTACTCTCCGCAGACTTTTCAAAGTAGCTCCAAATCTTTCAAGAACACCAGCGGGATCTATACCTCCTTTTATTTCCACAGCCGTACTTATCAAATCGCCTTCGTATATGCCTATATCCGGTTCCTTCCCCATAACGATAGTTCTTCCATCCTTTAATTTTATTACTCCACCTTGGCTATGAGTGCCCTTTTTAATTGTCAGCCCCATATCCTCTATTCTTTTCCTAATTATATCTTTTATTAAAAATTCGGCCTTACTACCCTTTACATTTTGCCATGAACCTTGTGCTTGAGACCCCGCGGCCATCCCTCGCCACAAATCGAACTCTCTTTCATCCACCTCAACATCATGTTCTATAAGGATGCTTATAATGTTGTTTAGATGCCTGGATATCATCAAAGCGGTACGATCATCAAATTGCTTTTTCCCATTTTCGTAACTATTAATATTCAATCCAATTTTTGACATAGATTTTTGCGAAACCATTGCAAGCATTCTGTAATACCTTACCTTTTTAGGATCATGTTTAAGAACATCAGGGTGGCAGAAAACTTTCACTGGTTTGATACCCCTATGGATAACTTTGTTCCATGCTTCTGTACTTATCCCTAAAATCTTTAAATTCCATTCAAATTGTTCTCCTTTTATCGCTTCAAGTTCGTAGGAGATTTTCAACATCTTCCACTCATGAAGTTTTTGATGAAAAATTCGCTTCTGGCGATTTGATCAGACAACCAGGCTTCTTTTTCATTAACTTGCGACATGCTTATTTCCTCCATATAACAATACTTTCTCTAACTGGGATCTTTCCGTATTTTTTCATCTGCTGGGAGCTATTTCCCTTGTAGCGGGCTATGAGTATCTCTTCAACTTTGAAACCTACCTCTTCAGCCATTTCGGATAGGATTAAATCAACAGGTATCATCTCTCCCTCAAAGCGGACGTTATCCACCACCATCGCAACCCTACCTTTAGATGATAAAACTCTATACCATTCGGTTATGACTTTTCGCATATCGACAAAATAAGCGGTAAGCATATCAGGAATTTTACGATTGTTTAAATCTTTCTTAGAGAGGATATCAACCACCTCCTCCACAGCTGGATGGGGGGGGGTTTCGTGTTTTTCAATCTTTGATTCTATTATGAGATCTAAGAATTTCGAAGCGGATATTCTTAAGCTCTACGGAATTTTTGACAAAATGAAAACACAGCTCCAAAGAATATATCCTGGTGTAGTCGTACCTGTTAGCGTAAGGTGGAGAGGTTATAATTATAGTTGGTCTCTTTCGGAAATTTAAATTAGATAAATTCCGTGCATCGGCAAGATAGACCTCCGGAATAACTTCTTTATCTATAACTAGATCTGGGTAAAGACTTTTTATACGCCGTAGATCCTCTTCGGCTTGCGCGACCTTTTTGTCCATAGCCTCCACGGGATCGGATACCTTTTTATTCCGTTTCAATCTTAAGAATTGCCCATCCTTGGAAGTAAAGCTACATTCCTCCAGAATAGAGAAAAATAGTAAAAAAGTATATCGTTATATGGATAAGAGAGATCCTGTATAATGGATTTTAGTTTCCTAAGTGTCCAGAGAACCTCTCTATCAAATGCCACCTGCATGATAGGAACATCCAAAGCTATTTCAGCCGGTTCGGCATCCTTCACTTTAAATTTAGCAGATTCCCACACATCCTTTAGTTCCCCTTCGCTTAGGGATAAAAACATAGGAAGCGTTTTCGATATAAAATGGGCCAAAGGTAATTTATCTGCACCTATCGAGGGAATTCCATGAATCATGGCGGTAAACATGGTCGTACCCAAACCAGAGAAAGGATCAAAAATATAATCTTTGGGATTTACATCCAACTTTTTAAAGAGGTATCTTACAAGACCAAAGGAGAATGCCTCTTTGTATCGGTAAAGCCTTAGGAAAGGGACCTCTTTATTTCCAACATATGAAATAAGAGATCTCAATTTCAACTCCTCACGCATTCTATTCTTGAACTTCATTTCAAGCTCCTTTCTCACCGAATCCTGTGGATAACTAAGGAATTCAGTGTGTTCATCAAACAACATCTGCCTATTCATAGCCATTCCTTTTACTTCCGGTGGAATATTTCCAAAGTCTATATTATAGATCCGAAAACCATATTGTATACTGCTAACCAGTGAAGAAAGAACACGTTATATTGCGGACCGTTACAGGAAGGATCGTAAATGAGAGTACAAAACATCCCGAGCGTTGGGGGGAGTTTTAGTTTACTCATCAGAAAACTCCCATAACTCTTCCCTACTATGGCCTGGTTAAGACTACCATAGAATCCTCCCCATGTTATCCTTTGCTTTCCCTGGTCAGGGGAGTCAGTATTCAGGAATGGGTAGGGTATTGATGGAAATATACCCGGAGACCATAAGTACCATACGCAAAGCAGAAGAGATCTCCGGATCACCTGTGAGCTATCTCTTACAAGAAGCGGACGAAGAGGAGCTGGGAAAAGCTGAAAATACGCATCCGGCTCTATTTGTGTATTCAGTTGCTCTTTATGAGATCGCAAAGAAACATGCTACACCGGACGTCGTTTTCGGCCACAGTTTGGGTGAATTCGCAGCTCTTTATGCCGCGGGGGTTTTAGACTTTGAAACCGCCTTAAAGTTGGTCATGGAAAGAGGTAGGCTTATCTCCAAAGGAATTAGGAAGGAAGGAAGGATGGTAGCTTTGATAGGAGAAAACGTTCTAAGGTTTGCCGAAGAGGTACTGAAGATCGTACGTTCCAAAACGCTCACCATAGCCAACTACAACTCCCCCAAACAGGTGGTCATATCGGGCCACAGCATAGAAGTTGAAAAGGCCGTTGAGTTTCTCCAAAAAAAGACCCGCAGGTTAGGAGCACGTTTGAGAGCCATAAGGCTCAAGGTCAGCTTCGCGTCCCACTCACCGGTAGTGGAAGAGGTTGCAAAAAGATTTGCAAATTATATTGATGATATGCGGTTTTTTGAGCCGAAAACACCAATAATTATGGGAACTACTGGCAAAATTGCAAGAAGCTCCAATGAAATTAGAGAGATCTTGAAAATCCAGATGGCCAGATCCGTGAGATTCACAGATGTGATTCGTGAGGCCTTAAGGTTGGGTGTCGTTAAGATGTGGGAGATCGGTCCCAAACGGGTTTTAAGTTCGTTGGTGGCACAGATAACCGACCACATAGAGACCTTGGCTTTTGATCCCCGTTACGGAACGCACTACCTATCCGAAGAGACCTCTTAGAACGAACCATACGTTGGCAGGCCTTTCAGCCAACCTTCTCATAAAATACGGATACCAGTGGGATCCGTAGGGAACGTAGAGCCTAAGGCGGTGCGTCCTCTTCACCCTCGCCTGCAGGTTTAACCGTACCCCGTAAAGCATTTGAAACTCGTATCTATCTTTACTTATCCCCATCTCCTCCGCCTTATTTTGAATGAATTTTATTATCCGTTCATCGTGGGTGGCGAACTCTGGATATATCCTGTCAGAGAGTTCTAACATGCGCACAGCCAAACGTTTGTAGTTTTCATCCACCTTCTTTTTGGACTGTATGGCCACCTCTGGAGGTTCTTTATAAGCCCCTTTCACGAGACGTATGTTCATACGATACCGAGATAGATCCTTTAAGATACGATGGGCCCTATGCAGATACGCCTGAACCACCGTTCCTACAGCGTAGCCTTCGTCGTTGAGTCGTTTCACCATGTTTAAAGTGTCATCCAAAAGGCGACTCTCCTCCGTATCAACGTTTATGTAAAGTCCCACCTCCTTAGTTTTGGAGGCTATACGTTTCAGATTCTCATAGGCAAACTCCCTATCTATTTCCAAACCGAGTTGTGTCAACTTTAAAGAGATCTCCGAAAACTGCTTGTAGGGGGCAAGAGCTTCCGCTAAACGTAAGTATTCCTCCACGCTCTTCAGAGCAGGTTCCTTAGCTCTATAATGCTCTCCCAAAAAGGCCACAGTTGAAAAAATACCCTCATCGGTGAGGGATCTTACCACATCTATCAGTTCTTCTAACGTTTCACCCGCTACGAACCTTCGGGAGATCTTACGTCCAAAAGTGTTGGTCGTCAGGAACTTCTCTAAGCTCCTGTTATGCGAGAGAAATATGAAAAAATCTCTAAGAGGAGACATCGCCGATATTTTAACGGCGCAGATGAGACCACAGTGCCCTTTAGGGGAGAAAGATCATCTCTCCAGTTTCTCTACGTTCAGGATGTTCTTTTGATCAGTAACCAAAACCTTTATCTTGTCACTCAATTTCTCTATATACATGTACGTGAGGATTTTGGGATTTCGTCTTATAGCCTCACCTACTATGGATAGGGCTTTGGCCTTACCTTTAGCTTCCACCATCATCCTCTCCACCTTTAGGCTTTCCTTTTTTATAGCGTATTTCATCTTGAGAGCTTCCTGCTCGGCTATCCTGCGCTCCTCAAGAGCTTTCTCGTAGTCAGGAGAGAGCTTTATATCCCTTATAACGGCATCTACGAACATGAAACCCATGGGTTCCAACTTACTCTTTAGGTACTCTTTTAGATCGTACTCTACCTTGTGTTGACTGAAGGAAACGAGCTGCTCCGCCGAATATTTGGATATGATATACTTTATGGCAGCTATGAAGGTTGGCCTTATGAAGCGATCCTCGTAGTCGGGGCCAAAATTACGATGCACCATCATAAGATTTTCAGGCACTAGCTTGTACCACATTGTGGCCTCGACTCCCACGGTTATACCGTCGCTGCTCGTTCCCCATACTGTACCCTCTCCTTTCCGTTTCTTTGTTGGACTTATGGTTACTTCCCTAACCCGAAGGTCGTAAAGGTATACACTCTCAAAGAGCGGCATTATGAATACGGTTCCCTCATGTACGATGCTGTAGGTTTTCAGTAGACTGTTAAACTTTACTCCGGCGTTCCCTTGGGGAACCACCTTAACCGATAGCAGAGCCAGAGCCACCAGGATAGCCGCCAAAGAGCCGAGAACGAGTTGGGGAGTAAGGATGAACCGTCGGGCCGTACGTATATCTCCACCCTTCTCAACCAGTACCTCCTGTGTGCCGTACCTGTATACCAGAAAAACCAACACTACTATCAGCAGGATGGGGACGACAACGTTAAGTAGATCATAGTTCATAGTTCAACCAACGTGTAGTTCTCTATTATAGGGTTGGAAAGGATCTCCCCGGCTACCTCTTCTACCATCCTTCTGGCCTCTTCCTTGGTAGATGCTTCCACTTCAAGTTCCACACTTTTGCCTATGCGCACGTTGTGTATGGGTTTACCAAGGTCCTTAAGAACCCTTTCAACCGCCCTACCCTGCGGATCCAAAAGATCTCTCTTAGGCATTACTATAACGCGGAACTTAAAACGCATTGAGAAGGTGATTTTACAGGGGATTACAGATTCTGTGCGCGATCCGATGATACAATCACCATCGTGGGATTAATTTTAGCCTTCGGTGTGGCGCTTCTTGAAAGTTTTAAGGACGTTGCTATGAAAATGTCCAACCGCAGGATCCCGGCAGCGACCTTTTTGGCTACCTATAAGTTGCTGGTCTTTCTTATCCTTCTGCCCATTGCCGTCGTTCTGCATCATACTCCTCGCTTAAGTGCAAATTTATTGTTCCTTTTGATAGGTCACACTACTTTAAACACTGTTGCCTTCTATCTGTATCTACTTGCCGTTAGAACCTCCCCTCTGTCCTTGAGCGTTCCCCTCTTGAGCCTATCTCCCGTGTTCCTTTTGCTCACCTCCCGACTCATGCTGAACCAGGATATTCCTCCTATCGGTGCCCTGGGAGTAATACTCGTGGCACTCGGTTCATACGTCCTGGGATCCGACACTACCAAAGGGGGATTACTTGCACCCATAAGGAGCCTTTTGAAGGTCAAAGGTGGAAGGTATATGTTAGTAGTTGCGCTCATATGGAGTATAACGGCCAATCTGGATAGGATCGGGGTGGATAAAGTGGGGGCTTTATGGTGGGTGGTGATGGTCTCCTTAGGTGTGGGTATAGGGGCATGGCTTTTGGGGTTAGCTCTGGAGAGGGTGGGCAAGGGGATGAGAAGTATAGGGCTAGTCATGTTGGTAGGGATCGCCGATTCTATCTCCTCTCTGTTTCAGATGTGGGCCATAACGTTCGCCCCCGTTCCCTACGTTATATCCATAAAGCGTACAAGCGTTTTGATTTCCACACTTTTAGGTTTTTGGATCTTCCGTGAAGGGTGGAGACCCAAAAGGCTTTTAGGTAGCATTCTCATGGTTTTAGGAAGCGCTCTTATCCTCTCTTCGGCCTTATAATAGCCAGAGGTTCATGGTTGTTGTGTTGGCGTTTGTTTTTATAAAGTCGGATGAGGCGGTAAAAAGGTTAGACGAGTTTACGGTGGTGGATGTGCGCAGTTCCTACGAATACCGCATAGAGCATATAAAAGGCGCCATATCCGCTCCCTTGCGCTTTTTGGATGAACACTTCAAGAGAGGTATCATACCTACCGACAAACCTTTGCTCTTCTACTGCGGGTGCCCCCACCACCTGTCGACCTTAGCCGCTCGTAAGGCAGAAGGCATGGGCTTTAAAGAGGTTTTCGTCCTAGACGACGGCTTCTTCGCTTGGAGGGACAAGGGTTACCCCACCGAGGGCGAGAAGAAGGGGAAGCGTCCCAACTTCTTTCACGTGAAGGGTAAGGTTATTTTGGAAGGGGTTCCGTTTAAATACGGGAGGATTTTTTTCGTCGACAAGAAAAACGGACAGGTGGAGATGGAGATGACCGACTCCAAGGGCTACTATGAAGGGAGGCTACCCTTTTACGATATAAAGCCAGGAGATACGGTGTTGGTATACGTAGGCACCTTTGAGAACAGTACCTTCTTCGTTCTACCCCCAAAGAAGGGAAATCGCTGGGGGGCGAGGGTGGATATAGAAGGTACATCCGTGAAGGTCAATCCCTTGTAGACAGTGACGCGTCTGCTGGGGTTTTAAACTAAAAAGGAGGAGTTTATGGCAATATCTTTGGAAGAACTTCAAAGCAAAAAGATGTCCGAACTCTACGAGATGGCCAAGGAGCTGGGTATTGAGGACTACGCCGAGTTAGAGAAAGAGGATCTTATAAAGCGCATCCTCGACGCCGAAAGTCGCAAGGAAGGTCTGGTGTGGAAGGAGGGTGTTTTAGAGATCCATAACGAGGGTTTCGGTTTCTTGCGCAATCCCGCCAACAACCTCATGCCGAGCCCGGAAGACGCTTACGTGGCTGCTTCCGTTATAAAAAAATTGGGCCTTAGAGCCGGAGATTATGTGGAAGGTTTCGCCAAAAAACGAGCGGACGACCGGGTAAAGAACGACCCGATGGTGAAGATTGTTAAAGTCTCTGGCTTTCCCGTTGAGACGAGCCGTTCACGTCCGGTATTTGAAAAGCTCACTCCCTACTACCCCACCGAGAGGATACATCTTGAAAATCCCGAAGATGACGATGTTTCTATGAGGATAGTGGATCTTTTCGTACCCGTCGGTAAGGGTCAGCGAGGTTTGATCGTAGCACCACCTCGCTCTGGTAAAACCATCCTACTGCAAAAGATAGCCAGATCTATCGTCAGGAACCATCCGGAGATACACCTAATAATCCTTCTGATAGACGAGAGACCGGAGGAGGTGACCGATTTTCAACGGGTGGTGCCACAGGCCGAGATATTTTACTCCACCTTCGATCAGACCCCTGAAAGGCATGCCCACATGTCCGAACTAGTTCTGGAAAGAGCCAAGAGGCTCGTTGAGGCCAAAAGAGATGTGGTGATACTTCTGGATTCTTTAACACGACTCACCAGAGCCTACAACCTTCTTACACCCTCCACGGGGAAGACGCTATCGGGAGGTATAGAATCCTCTGCCTTCGTGAAACCCAAGAAGTTCTTCGGGGCTGCGAGGAACATAGAGGAAGGTGGAAGTTTAACCATACTAGCCACAGCCCTCATTGAAACTGGATCCCGTATGGATGAGGTGATATTTGAAGAGTTTAAGGGAACCGGCAATATGGAACTGGTTCTAAGCCGACAGTTGGCCGAGAGGCGTATATTCCCGGCCATAGATCTGCATCGTTCCGGCACCCGTAAGGAGGAATTGATACTTACAGAGGATGAACTTGAGAAAATGTGGTACATCCGCAAAGTCATATCCAGCCTCTCACCTATAGAAGCTATGGAACTTATAAAACGCCGCATGGAGAAGTATTCCACCAACGCCGAATTCCTACAGTCCTTAACCTACGAGCCACTTGAAGCACCGACCAAGGAGGGAATATACGGATGAGAAAAGTGGAAGCTTTGGTCTTCGACCTGGATAACACCCTAGTAGATTTCATGAGGATGAAAAGGGAAGCTGTACGGGCCGCCTCGGAGGCTATGGTCGGAGCTGGTCTAAAGATGAAGCCGGAGGAGGTCTATGAGGAGATCTTCAAAATATACGAAAAGGAGGGTATAGAGGATCAGACGGTTTTTAACAAGCTTTTAGAAAAAATCTTGGGCCGTATAGACTGGCACATACTGGCTGCCGGTATAGTAGCTTACCGTAAGGCCAAAGAGGCCAACCTACGCCCGTATCCCAACATAAGGAAACTCTTGGTGGAGCTTTTAAAAGGGGGTTACAAGTTGGCTGTGGTCTCGGATGCTCCACGCCTTCAGGCTTGGACCCGTCTCGTTGAAGCAACCCTTGATCCCTTCTTCGATGTGGTTATAACCTACGAAGACACTTACGAGCGGAAACCTGCAGCTGCCCCTTTCACCAAAGCTCTCACTCTTCTGGGCGTGGAGCCTCAAAGATCCATTATGGTGGGTGATTGGGCTGAGAGAGATGTGGTGGGTGCTAAAACCATAGGTATGATAACTGTATTCGCTCGATATGGAGACTCTTTTGGCACTCAAAACTCCGGAGCCGATTATGAGGTGGATGATCCCATGGAGATTCTTCACATCGTTGAAAGACTCAACTCGGATGGTTAAACTTTAGCGTCTAACCTCTTTAAATATTCCACCACATCCAGATGTTGGCGTTTTAGGGCATAACCCAAAGGTGTATAGTTGAGTTTATCCTCGGAGTTTATGTCCGCCCCATACTTTATCAGGAGCTTGACTATACCAAGGTGACCTTCGTAGGCTGCGATATGTAGTGGGGTTACACCCGAAAAATCCTCCCTAAAACTGGCATCGGCCCCCCGCTCCAAAAGGGTCTTGACCATCATATAGGTGTAGAAGAAGTTCAAACCTCTGTTGTAATCGTCGTCGGAAAATTCTGACCGGTGCGTTCCCTTCAGGTTCTTCATAATTTCAAAGAGCTGCAAGGTGGGATCCGCATCCACTCTATCCTTTTCCACAAAGGTGAAAGCCACATGAGGAGCTTTATCGGTCATATAACCTAGCAGGGTTATAGGAACTTTCAGACTGGTGTTATCAAGTATGTACTTTATCAAAGATTCTTTATCCTTCTTCACCATGGTTTTAATGAGTTTCACTTTAAGGCGATCATCCATTCTATTAAAGGCTTCTTTTAGTATCTTATTCATATCGTGGGTTTTCAAAAAGTTCATGAAGGGAATGAGCTCACCAACCGTGAGGTTCTTCATAAGTATATCCATCACGGCTTCTTTAGGGATGTCTCCTTCCTCTAACAGACGTTTGGCGAGGTTTCCTTCTCCCCTTAGTACGTCTTCCTTTATAAAGGTAGCCAAGGATTCAGGATCAAGACCCTTAAGAAGTTCTGTGAAGGTTTCGGTATCTATGAGGTTGAAGATGGTTTTAAATCTTTCATAAGTCAGATCTTTTACTATATTTAGCAAAGAAATCCTATCGTACTTTATCAGTAAGTTAATCAGCGTTTTGGACAGATTATCGTTTTCATCCTCTAGCGCTCTTTCAAGTAGCCGCTTTTTAAGTTCAAAAGGAGTGATTCTATAGAGTTCAACGACATCATCATACTTCTTTAAGTTCGCCAAGTATGCAAATAAATTAAAGAGCTTATATGAGGAAAGCTTCTGTACTAACACTGAAAACAATTTGGAGCCTCTGTACTTCTCAAAGATTTCTAAAAATTTATCCTTATCCGTTCCAAAGAGGGTTTCTAAGAGGGTAGCTATAACGTCGTAAGGTAGTTTAGGCCTTCTCACACGCCGGACTCTTACATCCTTGGGAAGCTTGGAGGGGTCAGCTCCAGCTAGCAACAGTACTTTTACTACATCCTTATGTTGTTCCTTAGCAGCGTAGTAAAGGGGAGTTCTACTTTGAGCATCCTCGGCATCTACGGAGATAAACTTGAGAGCTTTGGCCACCAAGTTGGGATTTCCTCCTGCCGCAGCGTAATGCAAAACGGTGAGATTATCGTCCGTCACCATCAGAGGATCACCACCGTACTCCAGGGCCAAATCTACGACCTCCTCCGACCCCGACAGATAGGCGAAGTGCATAGGAGTTTCCCCATACAGATTAGTTTTATTCAATGCCTTGTTCGGGTAGTATTCCTTTTCCATCAGTACTTTAAGGACCCGTGAGGATCCAAAATAGCACACGTAGTGAGTTAAGGTATTGTGCGTTTTATAAGCATAGTCATAGGCTTTCAGGTTGTTCGTTTCTATGAGACGTATAACATCCTCCCACCTTCCCATCTTTAGGAGGTTGTATGCTCTCATCAATGCTACATCTTCCAAGGGCGGGGGTGGTTTTAGAGAAGCCATAGTATGACCTACTATTATATAGTGGAAACTCAATTTGCCCAAGTCAACTTTAAAATAGGCGGTGTATGGAAGTGAAGGTACAGGATAGGTGGTGGGAAAAGACGAGATGGGGGGAGATTGATCCTCCGGATGAACCAAGGGGTGAGGATATGCCGGGGTGGGGTGTTATGTGGGATGCTATCTATCGCCTTCAGGGTGATGGGTACCATCCAGAGGGTAGAATAGGCTTTATAGATGAATTACGACTGGACTTTCTCGCATTAACCAGAGTTGTCAATGAAGGACACGACATAACCAAGTATGAAATTTACCCCATCTTTGAGTATGTGATGCATAAGTGGGGGGAGTTGGTGAAGGCTGGTAAGTGTAAGTGGATAGATTTGGAGGATGCACGGGCGAACTTCCTACCCACCGATAACGACTGGTTGGTGAGGGATATTGGCTTCGTACCCGACCGCAAGAAGCACTGGTGGTGGTATGTGCTTGAGGACTAGCGCACCTTCTTAGCGTTGGGATTTGAATTATAACACTCTTTTACCCCATAAAGGTCACCGTTTGTCAGGCATCCAATACTCCCATCGGGTAGTACGGGAATTTGAGGAATAGAAGGATAGCATTTTTTCGCATAGGAGGGAATTTCCATCACCCCGTTCCTATTACCTCGTTTCTTTGGGAAAACGAAAAAATAGCTGTTCGTGAATTGGTATCACTCTGCGGCTGAATAGCCTCCAAGTGAAACCATACACCTCCTTCGGGCCGAATGAAAGACCTTTCAAAAGTCTCATGTCCCTTTGAAGGAAAATCGCACACCAGAAAAAGGCGTTTATGCAGTAAAGGATATTACCCCTCACCAATTTTAGCACCGATTACGATCGTTGGGTAGAAGCGCACAACTCCTATGAGGTTCTTTCTTAGTACAACACTGGTACTATAAGGGTGAAGTTTGCTTTTGGTAACCAAGGGCATGTTTTACCTAATTACCACTTTTTTTACACCTCTTGTAGTTCTTACAAAATACACACCCGGTCTTAGACGAACGCTTTGGTCCTTCTGCAAACGGGCTATTAAGCGACCATCGGCAGAATATACGCTAGCTGGGATATGCACCATGACCTTTCTGGAACTTACAACAACACCTCCAACGTTTGCAGACGGGCGTTCCAGAATAGATATGAACACGTTTTCCCAGATTAAACCCACGTACATGCTATCAAGGAATGTCCTCGGCACGAAGGTGGTATCCCACGTGTTGGTGTTTATCAATCCGTAAGAAATATCCATCACCGCACTATCTATGCGAAACCTTTTCATTCCAAACCCTACCATGTATTCAACTCTACCGGAATAGCTGTGGTAGTAGGTACGGCAGCACATATAGGTGGTGTCATCCAGGAGGGTAAGATCGGTTAGCTTCACATTCATGTTCAAAAGGAAGGCCACCACCACAGTATCTCCCACGTGGGACACCAAAGAAGCGTAAGAGGTATCGTACCACAGGGTATCGGTGAGGGTGTCCGTGTCTATACTGCCTTCAGGATGGGGCATTCTTTCACCCAAAGCGTATATGCACGTGTCTATGGCCTGCCACGTCTCACCCACCGTTAAAGGGAACTTGAGTGTCCGTATGCCTGCACCTTTGAAGGGATGGATTTCGGCTTTTGCAAAATCCACCAGATAAGTTCCGTCATAGTAGGCAAAAGATGTGTCGGATACGGTGAGATCAGGATAGTCGGATAGGATAAAGTTGGCCCTCTCGGCGGGTGTTGAGAATGCGCATCTGCTTCCAGTCCCGTCCCAATTATCCACATATGTTAGCGTATCGTAAATATACACGTAGTGGGCTGTATCTTCCAGGAGATAGTCGTACAACCACCGGTTTCCGGCGGTATATCCCACGAAAGAGAGATCCCCTAATACCCATAACATAGCCTACCCCCCCTTTATCCAACGCAAACCTGGAACTTCCATCCTATAACCTACCCTAAGGAGTGCGCTATCTCCCCGCACTTCAAGGACGCGTACCTTGGTGAAGAAATCACCTGATCCATACGATGCGGTGTCTATATCCTCACTGCCGGCGTCCATCCACACGGCGTGGCCATAAGAAGTATCGGTCGGGATTATAGCCAAAACCGTATCAGCGTAGTTTCCAGTGTCAGGGGCCAAGTTATCGTAGAGGTCCGGTGATATGTGCGTTCTGTAGCCTTTCACGTCCATGCCTATCAGATAAACCAGGGTGTCTATCTTTACCACCTTTATGTAGTACCCCCCCGCAGGAAGGCTGTCGTCTTCGCTGTAGAAATGAATAGTGTTGTTCTGGTGAAAACCTATAACGTTTTTACAACCGGAGGTGATACATACTGTGGTATCGTACCTAACTGGAGCGGAGAGTATATTCGCATCGCATCGCTCGTAGGATATAACGATCTTCTCCGATACCGTTTTAAACGTATCCGTAACAACTCCATCACCATCCGATGAACACCATGTAGCTTGTAGATACTCTCCCCTATTTATCGCATACCTATCCACCACCAAGCAACCGGTACAGTTGCAGTAGGGCTCCGGTTGGAGCCTCTCACATATAAAACCCCCAAGGATGAAGAGAGAAAATATAAGAAATATACTTCTAAACATCCGCTTCATCTTACCACATCCTTTTTGATTTTGCCTCTATTACCATTCCTAACGGCTACGAGTTTTACTCCTCTGGAAACCGTACTCGCTATCGTATCAAGAACGATTTGGTGAATGGTAGTTATAATCTCCTTACTCTGCATGAAAGTTTCATAATTGTAGAGGACACTATCAGGTATATCCTCCGGAATCTCCACCGGCACTACCACGGCCTTAAGAGGCGAACTCATAGTGAGCATCAAAATCGCAGCGAGGAGATTGAAGGAGATTGAAGAAAATTGAAGAAAATTGAAGAAAATTGAAGAAAATTGAAGAAAATTGAAGGAACTCCTTCAGTCTATATTTAACCCTAAGAAGAGCATTATACATTTTCCTCATAGTGCTGATATTATAAGGAAGAAAGCTTTCTTTTTGCAAATCTTATACTATCTTACCCATTTACCGTCCCCGTATTATAATATCTTTTAACACCATCCACATACCAAGAATAACCGGTAAGACTTTTAACATGTTCCTTATTTTCGTAGAAAGG
>JAADCS010000156.1 GCA_013154295.1 Thermotogae bacterium | reverse complement strand
TAAGCTTCACCTTACAGTTTCAACGGAAAGAGCGTGTCGCAGAGCACGACAATATGATCTTCGTCATGTCGCGGAGAAGGACAGCCGTGCTTCTTTTCAGCAAGAGTTCGGATCCGCCAAGTGCCACTCATTTGTTAGGCAAGGAGACGGTAGAATGAGTGTTCCGCTTCCGTGGACTTCTACAAAGCATAGCTTTATAGACTCGGGCGGGTCAACCGCCGGCCAGAATATCCCCATATCGTATATACAAGATCCGGGGCCTAAGGAGAGTACTCCCCCGTTGGTAATAAGTACAATCGGTACTAATCCGGCCGGATCATACATGTGTTCCACTTGCCGTCCAGGAGTATTCGTATTGACTATCTTACTGTCTGGGCCGGCTTCAAGCAGAGAGGCTGAGATAATTACCCGTCGGGTCTGAAGGCGGTGGTCCACCCCTCTGGTGTACGGCAAGCTAATCTGTATGAAGCCGGATACTATGAGGTCTGAATTCTCGTAAAGTTCAAGTCTTCCTATCTGTGCGTAGAAATTGTTGTTGATTGTAAGGGAAGACCGTCTCAGAACTATTTTCTCGTAGGGGTACTGAAATTTCACCGACCAGTAGAGGTCGGCTCTGCTGTTATACGGATCTTGGAAAGAGACGGAAACGTTGCAGTCTTCAAGATGGAGGACTGTTTCCTCTTGGAAGAACAAAGGTTCGTCTTCTGAATTCTCCGGAACGAAGTCGTGAAAAACGGCAAAATAGGATAAATCAAGAGAGAGATCGTGCATTCGGAGATTCATTGGCGTCTTGCCGGAGAAGGCTTCTATACTGCCGCCGGCAGCAGCCTCTACGCGCCGAAGGGAAACTATGTTCCGCTCTTTCCATACGGAATTTCTGAATACCCCTCTGAGAAGCCTTCCGGGAGCAGTAAACCCGTCTATGTCAAAAAGGGTAGCCTCCCCGGAAGAAAATGAGGCCTTATGTGCTTTTACATAGAATGGTAAATCGGGCAATTCTGACTTACCGCCAACGATAGATAAAGTGGAAGCATAGTCAGCGGTAAATGCGGATGGCAAATCTGGAAAGAGGACGGTAGTCGGGAAGTCCGGCGGTAGCTCAGACTTTTCTCCCCAAATGACATAAGTTTCCCTCTCTATAGAAAGGAGGGACACGGCCTTTCCAGTACCGGAGACGGAGACGTTTTCTATACGACAAACGGTAAGAGGGACGTTCGGAACATTGCAGTAGACGTCTCCGATACGGATTTTAACTGTACCGTATTCCTGGCCTACTTCTCTGTATACGTCCGTCCGGCGGAGTAAGACTGCAGGATTTGTAGAAATAGGATTGCCTCCCGTAATACCAACATTAAGATTCAATCCGTTAAGAGTGCAGTCTTCTATGAGTATTGCAGGTTCCAACCAACGCTCCGCTATACCGGTTCCAAGGGATATCACTCCTCCGTACACGTTCCTTAAAGTCATGTTTATATCGGTTAAACCTGTAAGGTAGAGGTACAAATGTCGCCCACCTTCGCTCCTTATGCGCGGCTTCCCGGAGGGGTCTGTCACGTTGAGCTGTAAGGCAAGGCCGGAGTAGTTTGTAGTAGGGCCGCAATCTATTATTGTTTCCGCGTTTGCTACTTCTACGGACTTTGCTATTAAGGCTATCCGATCGCGGGGGCCCGAGTCGGACGGCTTGAAATCTACCACCTTACTTACGCTGCCATATACAGATACGTTTAATGCCGCACACCCATCTGTACGGTTATCAATTACGAAGAGTCTGTTAGGATTTCCGTAAATTTTAACGTCAGAAACAAAGCAGAACTGGGCCCCGCTAAAATCTACAACATCTCTCTTTTTTTCCGATCCCAACATCTGAATCTCCGCTCCAACTATTCCACACACAAACGAAGAGGAGAATGAGATAAGTGGAGTGGAGTGGACTCCGATTACACCGCTCCAAGGGTAGAGGTCGATGGAGGCTGTACTCAGAGCCTCTTCAACGAAAGAGATTATAGTTCCTGTATCGTAGTAATCCCCAGCAGGGGAGATAATAGCAAAGTTCCCCACTCCACCCTCCATTTTGACAATAGAGGAGAGACTGCCCCTGGACAAGACGTAATCGTGAAAGCTTGAAATAGCAGAATCTGCATACACAATAGAGAAGGCGCTACGGAAGATGTGAACGAAGGATTCTTTGAAGCCAAGAGTATCCGGAGAATCTTTGGAGAGTAACATAGAAAGGTAAGCGACGGAATTCCAAGCATACCGGAGTTGAACAAAAGGTCGTTCGGAATATTCTCCTGCTAACCTTCCTACTCCTTTTTCCCAGTCTGGGACGTTCTCAATCAAAACGACCGAATTCTCAACAGGTTCGACTTTGTAATAGAACTGAGGATAATCCGGCAGGTTCTCTACCTTACCGGTAAAATCGTAGGAGATGTTGAGCGCTGTTTGGAAAGAATCGTAAGTCTCTTTCAGAGAAAGGACTTTCTCCCCATCGGAAACGCGTACTCTGTTTCCAACTAAAGTCAGTTTTTCTCCTATGCCGGGGTCTGAAACGTATATCTCAACATCTTCCAAGTCTTTACTGATTTCCCCATTCAGAACTACATTCCCGTTTTCCCTTACCGCTGCTACATAACGCACTTCTTCAAAGAATCGCAGGCCCCAATCTGCATCACGATAAAAGCCGCGTATTATCACTCTGGAATTTACTTCGTAAGCACCGGCAGCATCCCCGGCAGGAAATTCCAGAGAGCCCGCCGGGAGGTGTCTCAAAGATACTATCGATCCCTCTTTCGGTTTCTCCCTACCTGTAATGATAATAGAAAATCCGCGGTAGAAAGTCTCGCAGTAAGTAGTATCTGAAATATGAATCTGGACTCCACTTCTATCAATCACGAGGTCACTTTTAAACGTAGTTTTTCGTAAGCTATCCACAAACATGTCTGTATCCCAAGCTATTCCAGTAAAGACGTATTTAATAGCCGGGCACTTTTTGATAAGTCTGGTAATGACAAGGGACGTATCTTCCGCCAGTTCCGGAACAGAGGTAGGGGAAATGAAGTTCAAAAGAAATACTTCGCTACTCTCCCACAAAGGAACAAAGTGCAGAGATAGAGGGGGATAGTCTGATAGATCCCCGGACCCGAGGCCTACCAATTTGCCGCTAAATTTCATCGGGAACCACTGACCGCCGTCGCAAAAGAAGTGGACGTCTTGTCCGACCGCAAAGTCAAACTTCAAATCGTACCCTTCTTTGAAGAAGAAGTAACCGGTGCAGAAAACGAGGACTACTTCCCTTTCTCTACCGGCCAAAATCTGCTCGTAGTAGGCCACTGTTCCGACTTTGCTCGGATCGTCCTGCGGGCCGGGCATAACTATGTAAGCAGGCCTTTCCGTTACATTTCCCTCAACATCCCTTATTCGGAGAACTGTCTCAGCTCCTATAGCAGTCTTTATAGTCCCGCATGGGGCCTGATGAAGGGGCATCCACCTACCGTTAAGGTAGATCGCCGTTCCGCCGAACCTTCCCTTAATAATCCTACCAGGGGTGCGGAAGTCTACATTGAACCGATCAGCGGCCTCTTGAAGGGAACACAAGTCGAAATTTCTATAGAATGAGTCGAGAATATCGTGCCTATGCTCTTCTTTAAGAGTTCTTTCCGCTATCTGCAACACTAAAGAGAGAAGCTCCGGATGGGCGTTTTCCTCGTGTTCATGCTGCTGAAAAACGAAACTGTCAATGTAAGATAGGAGAGACTCGTGGGCAGATAGGTCGGCCACGTGCTGCGCTATCACGTCGTATAGCGAACTAAAGTCATGTGAATGGCCTTCTAAATCTACGTGGTCAAGAACTGTATGGTCCCTGTAAGGGCGATTTATCACCCATTCGGTTGCAACTTCTCCATTCCTGTACCAACGGATCATTTACCCGCATACCTCCAAAGCCCGGTTACCGGATCCGTTTCGATAAGCCCTTGCCGTCCAAGAGGACGAGAAGAGAGGTCAGAAATCATGGTTCCCCACCAGTATTCCGGATCCAGTAAGTGGATCGGGAAGTGATAGTCCCATCTATAATTAGGAATTCCTCCCCTTCTGAATGTCGGTACAAAGGCAGAAAACCGCCAGGCTCTGTTGAACCATACAAACAGGGTGTAGGAACCGTCTGTGACCTTCAGCCACATAAGACCGTCTCGCTTTTCTACCTGCGGCTCTTCCTCCGAAATTATTGGAGCCCCGTAAGTGTAAATAAGATGTGCATGGACATTGTCATCAGCCGCATGTACCTGTCTGACCGTTTCCACAAGCCCTGTCAATCTCTCCAACAGGGCCGGATGGTCTAACGACAAAGCATGCTCTGTGAGCAGCTCAATGGCCTTCTCGAGAAGGTGTGGGTGGACGTTGACGTTGGTACTGTTATTGTGAGCAGTTATCGCGGCCCACGACCGCTCCAATACGTTGTGGGGATTTTCCTCCTCTTCGTGGGCCGTAAGTACATCTTTAAGATGGAGGTGGTGTGCCAGCCCTGCTTCAACGTGGTCTAAAAGAGGTCTATTGAGGTTCTCTTCATTAGCCTTCTCTCCATCTTGAAGCCAGCGGATAGGAGGGACACCCATAGGCGAATGGAATTGTGGCCATGGTCTATACAAACGGGTCAGCCTTCAGGAAGCCGGGCCGGAGGCCGGCATGTTTGGCGTCCAGGAGGGCCGTCAAATAGGCGAAGGTAAGAGCGTGAAGAAAGTCGTCTGGCTCAGAAGGATTGTGGTTGTAGATTTTCCTTCCGCTTCTTGACTGTTCCTCCCTCAAAGCCAGAAGGTCCTTCTTGAGCGGGCCCAGATCCCTTGGCAGTTCTATTCGACGTTTGCGGAAGGCCACGACCACCTGGTCTATGGCCCACGTTCTGTCTACGTGGTACTTCCCCTTCCCGGGTTTGAACACGTCCTTGGAATTGACGTAGAGGAAGTTAAGAACACGGCTCTGAGGAAGCTTCTCCTGAAGGAGGGCATTGTTTGTAGCTCCAACGCCGAAGTCCGCTCCGACGTAGACCGCTCCGAACCTGCGCCCGATTTCCGCTATTTCGTCCACCTGAGCAAGGAGGTCTGTAGAGGCAAATCGCTTGGCAAACAGAACGCGGAACTTGCCCTCCTCCGTAAAGCCTCCGACACAAACTACGGTAAAGGAGTTCTGGGCCATGATCCCCCAGTCTACGCCCAGAACCACGCGCCGCACCCCCGCTTCAGGTCTCTTCTCAGTAAACATGTAGTAATCTCCCGTGCAGGCCTCCACGTCCGCAACGGATATGGGCTGCCCTCCTACCGGGACGCTTACTCCCAGGACTTCGTTGTAGAATTGCTCCTTCGGATAGGTCTCATATTTCTCCAGGACGTCCTCCCACTGCAGTTTGCGCTTGCGCTCGTCTCTGCTTTTTATCATTATCCTCGGAATGTGGAAGCCTTCGTATTTGCCGTTTGGATTTACGGAAAGCCATCTCCCCTGCCAGGGATCTATAGACTTCTTGCACCTGGCACAGACGGGCCCATCTCTTCCTATCATCTTTTCCATTTCATCTCCGTCGTGAGGGACGTTCGTGTAGCCGCAGGCCTCGCACTTCACGGCCCATTCGTATTGCTTGCTCCTTGACCAGAGGAATTCAATTGGATTGTCCATAGTTTTGGGCGTCCCTGCGTATATCTTCTTCATGAAGGAGGACTCGGCAAGACACTCATTTACGACGGGAACGACGTCCCACACTATGTCCTGGATCTCGTCGTACATGACGGTATCGGCGGAAATACCGCGCACTCTATCGGCATTAGTCTGGGCATAGGAGAGGAAGATTTTACTGCCGTTGCGGAATTCCTTGTAGTATTCGTTGCCACGCCCTATCAGGAGTTTCTTGCTGAGAGGATTGTCCAGAGTAGGGTTCAGCTTGTCTTTGACGAAACGGGACATCTGAATCTCAAGCGGAGAGACGTGGAGGGCATTAAAGCGAGGGATCGTATGCGTAAGGACGCATAGGCCCAGGGCCTCAAAGATAGACTTGCCTACCTGGCGTGCACACTTTAAAACGATTTCACGATGGACTAAAGAATCGTAGATTTCCCTGTGAGGGCGGAAGGAGGTAAAGTCGGGCGGCTTCCCCTTTATTTGGAAAACCGCCTCTACGAATTCGGATACTCTCACCTCACCTTGACGAGGCCGCTGGGAACTTCTATGTCAGCTCCCATCTCTTTCGCTTTGCGAAGCATTTTCTTCTTGAAGGCCGCCACATCTCTGGCTTCTAAGCGGGCGGCTATTCTGTTTCCGATGTCCCTCATCACCTGAGAAGCAGGTGCAGTAGCGATTGCAGCGGCAAGCGCAAGAGGAGCCGTGGCCTGGTTGAGCTTTCCGCTCCTCCAGGCTTTGAGGCCAAGGAGGCCCACGCCGACGACAGGCACGCTTTCCATACCGACCGGAATCCACTTATATTTGGCTATTCTATTTGCAAGTTGATCCTCTTGCCTGCGCAGATACTCAATGAACTGCTCTTTCTTCGCCGGATCGTCGAACTTTACCCTCAAGCTTTCCATGACGAAAGGAATTGTGAATTTTCTCCGCCCGTTCCCGCGGGCCCAGGCTACGCGGGAGAATCAGATCGGCTCTCCGGCGCAGAAGAGGATAGTAGCTCTCACTTTCGTGGGCATCATCCATGCTTCCCTCCCCTTCGAGAAAAACGAGGAAGTCCACCACGTTGGTCTCATTGGGGAAACGAACGTCCTCCACGATGAAAACTACGTTCTCAGCGTCCAGCATACCTTTCAGCTTTCCCCACTCTCTAATCCAAACGTCTTCGTCCATTGCACGGAAGAGGTCGGTGGTAAACGTGCGGATAAAATCTCTGTCTTTCCTCTCCCGGTAGAACCGCCAAAGCGTATCAAGGACTTCTTCTGAATACGGACGGGGCTCCCCGAAGAAAGTCTGAATCGCCTCTTCTACTTTCTCCCTGAGCTCACTCTTACTTTCCAGTCTCCACCGTTTGAGCCCGGCGAAAAAGGGGGCATAGATAGGATCCTGCTCGTCCTTGTCCAGCCACACGCCAAACTCTCTTGCCACGTACAGCTTTGGAACGTACGCGAAGGGGAGTCTGAAGACAATCGTGAGTGGCTCCTTCTGTAGGAATACCTTCTTCAGCTCCCGCGCAACGGTCGTCTTCCCACTTCCTATCGGGCCCGTCAGTCCTACTACTTTATTCACAGCCTGACCTCCCGTGGCCCCTGCCCTTTCGGGCCTTCCCCGTACGGGGCTCACCCCGGCGGCCCACCGGTGCAAAGACAAGTGTAGCACGGCTGTCCTTCTCCG
>JAADCS010000120.1 GCA_013154295.1 Thermotogae bacterium | reverse complement strand
GTCCGCCAAGCTCAGAGATGTACCAGGTGTGGGTCTTGTGGTGAATGTAGCCGGCAATCATAAAGAGGAGGGAGATAATCAGGGCGTGGCCAAGCATCTCGTAAACTGCGGCAGAAATTCCCGCAGCAGTAAGTGAAGCAAGTGCTAAAAGGACAAAGCCCATGTGGTTGATTGAGGAGTAGGCAACCATTCTCTTAATGTGGTCTTCGGCAAGGGCCCTGAAGCCTGCATAAAAGATTGTTAAAACTGCAATGAAGGCCATCAAAGGAGCAAAGAACTTGCTCACCTCAGGGAAGACGAAAATTTCCCACCGTAAAAGACCGTAAGCACCCATTTTAAGCAGAAGTCCTGCAAGGAATACTGAAATTGGTGAGGGAGCCTGAACGTGGGCGTCCGGAAGCCAGGTGTGGAAGGGAACTACGGGCATCTTAACGGCAAAGCCGATGAACATTAAAATCCAGATTAGCTTGGCAATCCCCGGGTCAAGGTTAATTCCCACCAGCTTTTCAAACTCAAAAGTGTTTGCAGCAAGGAATAGGACGATAATTCCAAGAAGTAGAAAGACGCTTGCAAGGTGGGTGTAGATAAAAAACTTCATTGCAGCGTAAATTCTGTTTTCTGCACCCCAGATACCGATGTGAAAGAACATGGGAACGAGGGTAAACTCCCAGAAGATAAAGAACCACAGCAGATTCAGTGAGGCGAAAACTCCGACCATAGGACCAAGGAAGAGAAGAATTAAGAAAAAGTAAGCTCCCGGTCTCTCCATATGCCAGGACGACAGAGTTACCGTAATTGCAAGGAAGGCGGTAATTCCAAGAAGGAGAAGTGAAATTCCGTCAACTGCAAGGTGGAGGTTAAAGTCAAAAGGAGGGTAAATTGTATAAAACTCTTCAAAGGCAAAGCCGTTGCCTGGATACTTGATAATAAGGTAGGCGGTGCACAGTGCCAGAAATACCCCTACTGCAAGGGATAGGTATTTTGGAATGTCCCTGTTCACCCTTTCAAGGAGCCACGCAAAGGGTGCAACGAGAACCGGAATCAATATCATGCTCAGCAGAACCATCCACTCCTCCTCTAAACAAAGAGAATAATTAGAGCAAGTACTATTGCTCCTGCAACGAAGTAGGTAAGGTAATCAATAAGGTCGCCGGTCTGTATTTTCCTACACCTGTCCCAGCAAGCAAGAGAGAGTTTTGCCGTTCCGTTAACCGCACCGTCAACAACATAAATGTCAATCCACTCAACGGCCTTGGCAATCGAACCGTAGAAAATGTGCTTTGAGACCCACTTGATTGCGGCATCAACGTACCAGCCGTTGTAGAGGAAGTCGTTAATCGCCTTGCCAAGGGGATGGGCAAGGAACTTGGCAGTTGAGATAACCCTCTTATAGTAAACGAGGAAGACTATTCCAAAGAGGATAGCCATTACGGTCAGCGTGGCAACCAGCAGGTCAACGTAGAAGGGCTCGTGAACTTCGGCCCCTCCGGCTATAAAGTGGATGATTTTCTCTTTAAAGAAGGGAATAATAATCGTTAAGGCTGCAAGAACGTAGAGAGGTATAAGCATTATAGGATAAGCTTCTCTTGCGCGCTTTGACTTTTCAGACGGCTCTCCGGTAAAGACGACAAACCAGAGTCTGAAACCGTAGGCTATGCAGAGAACTGCTGCAATGAAGGTAAGCCAGAAGATTACCGGATTTCCGTAAGAGTAAACGGCGGCTAAAATCCAGTCCTTACTGAAGAAGCCGTTAAAGGGAGGAACTCCAGCAAGGGCAAGAATACCTATCAGGAAGAGAATTGCCGTCTGGGGCATATACCTGATAAGACCTCCAAGTTTGAAGGCGTCCTTTTCGTGGGTCATGTGAATTACGGCACCTGCTGCTAAAAAGAGGAGTGCTTTAAAGATGGCGTGGTTTAAAAGGTGGAAGATTCCGGCGATGGCAGAGCCGACTCCAATTGCAACAAACATAAGGGCCAGGTGCTCCATCGTAGAGAAGGCAAGAATCTTTTTAATTTCGGTGTGGGCCATGGCGCCGGTGGCAGCAATGAAGGCAGAAATTGCACCTATGAAGGCAACCACTATAAGGGCATGGGAGTAGTCAAAGAAGGGAAAGAGCCTCGCAACCAGATAAACGCCGGCGTTAACCATTGTGGCGGCGTGAATCAAAGCTGAAACGGTGGTCGGGCCCTCCATGGCGTCAAGGAGCCACGGAAAGAGCGGGAACTGGGCAGACTTACCGATTGCACCGATAAAGAGAAGAATTGAAATCAAGAGACCGAGCTTGACGCTGAAGGCACCGGCAATTGCAAGGGCGTTTAACTCCTGGAAGTTAATAGTTCCGAGTAAAACCCAGGCAACTATTATTCCGGCAAGCATAAAGACGTCGCCAAAGCGCGTCATAACGAAGGCTTTAAAGGCTGCTTCTGCAGCACTCTTTTTCCAGTACCAGTAGCCGATTAAAAGGTACGAGCAAAGGCCTACGCCTTCCCAGAAGATGTAAAGACCCAGAAGGTTGCTTACAAAAACAAGGCCTACCATTGAGCCTATGAAGAAGAGTTTTTCAAAGTAATATCTTTGTGGGGACTCGTCGTTTTCCATATAGCCCCTTGAAAAGATTATGTCGAGAAAGCCGATTCCCGTAGCAATTAAGGCCATTAAAATAGCGAGGTTATCTACGTAAATTCCAAGGGGAACCTTGAAGGAGCCAAAGGAGAACCAATTAAATTCGTGAAATATTGGGTGCTCGTGAAGGTTAAGGGCTATGTAGCAGGAGAGGAGAAAACCAACCAGCCCCGTAACTGCAGCAACCCAGAAGGAGGCCCACTTTTCAATAAAGTGGCCTATGAGAAAGGCCAGAACGCTACCTACGAAGAAGACTCCTATTGTCAGATAGACGATGCTCTCCATCTTACCACCTCAGGTTCCTGATTTTTGATGGGATAACCTCGCCAAAGCGCTTGTAGAAGACTATAACAATTGCAAGACCAACGGCAGCCTCAAGGGCTGCAAGCCCTATGGTAAAGAAGGTAAAGATTTCCCCGTCAACGTTCCTCTGGGCAGAAAAGATTACAAAGTTTATGTTTGCAGCGTTGATTATCATTTCAACGGCAAAGAGCATTCTGATTACGGACTTTCTGGAAAGAAGCCCGTAAACCCCCACTGCCAGCAGTGAAAAGGACAGGAAGAGATAAGCATGAACGTCAGCTTCAAGGAGCATCTTACCCGGCCTCCCTCTTTTTGGTAATTATGGCGTTAGCCATGTAGAGAATTGCTGCGACTATAAAGCCAAGAATGATTGTGAAGAATGAGTACTTTTCAACAAAGACCGTTCCAAGAACTTCTGTCGGATAAGTTTTAAATGGAAGTGTGTCAATCGCACTTAAAAAGCTGACAGTAACTCCGAGAATGAGGAGCAATAAACTTAAAACTATTGCCCGGACGGCCTTTCCTGGAGGCTTTTTGTAGCTTTCCCCAATCATCATAATTGCAAAGAGAACTAAAATGGTGACTCCGCCTGCATAGATGGCAAGCTGAATACCGCCAAGAATGGGCATATTGAGACCGAAGTAGACTATGGCTATCTCTGAAAGGAGGACGACGAAGGAGATAGCCGCCCAGAGAAGCGAAGAAGCTTCAAGGGCTATTATGGCGGAAAAGATTATTATCGCGTAGATAATCCAGAAGTAGACATTCCCCGTCATTTCTCCTCTCCTTTACTCTCCTCCTTTTTCTGAGCCTGCTTCTTCTTTAAAGCTTCCTGCTTTTTCTTTTCTAAGAGCTCCTCCATCTTCTTCGCCTTTTTTAGAGCCTCTTCAAGGTTTTCAGGCTCAAAGATAAACTCTGTTAACTTATCCCAGGTACCGGGCTCAACAAACATTCTGTATTCGTTGGTTAGCTTTATGGCCTTTTCAGGCTTGGTCGGGCAGGCATCTTCACAAAAGCCGCAGAACATACATTCGTTTGCCCTTACTCTTGGAACTGCCCTGGGCTTTTTAAGCCCGGTTGGAACCATCTCTATGCAGTTAACGGGGCAGGCCCTTGCGCACATTCCACAGCCTATGCAGATGTCAGCCTTTATTACGTGTTTACCGCGATAGCGGAGCTCCCTCCTGATTCCCCTGTCCCACCAGATTTCGGTTGCTTTTGGCGCAAAGAGCGCCTTGGTTACCCTTATTACCTTCTTGGTAGCCTCAACGGGCAGTAAGAGGGTCTCCTTAATTTCCATTACCTACCTCTCCTTTAAGAGATAAACATCTTTACCAGTATTACGAAGGCAAGGTTTAAAAGGGCCAACGGAGTTAAAACCTTCCAGCAGAGCCTGAGGAGCTGGTCCATTCTGATACGGGGAGTTGACGCCCTTACGACGAAGGTGAAAATGTAGAGGAAGAAGAGCTTTATGAAGAACCAGGCGACTCCTGGAAGAACCGGTCCTTTAAAACCGCCCAGGAAGAGGATAACTGCAACTGAGTAGAGGGCAAAGAGCTCTACCAGCTTTGAAAGAACCAGGATTGCGTAGTTAAAGCCGCCGTATTCGGTTAAAAAGCCGTAAACGATTTCCTGCTCGGCTTCAGGAATGTCAAAAGGAGGACGGTCGGTAACTATAAGGGTAGCTGTAATAAAGATGAGGAAAGCAGGAAGGAGGACGATAAAGGAAAGGACGGAGCTCTCCTTAACTATGTCAAGAAAGTTCAGCGTTCCAAAAAAGACTGCAACTGAAAGGGCTGAAAGCCAGAGGGGAATTTCTCCCGAAATCATCTGGTTAACTACTCTGAGTCCTCCGATGAAGGAGTACTTGTTTTTTGAAGCCCAGCCTGCGTAAAAGAAGATTGGAGGCATTGCAGTAACCAGGGCAAGAATTATGAGAAGGTCAAAACTGGTGCTTACGACCCAGCTACCTTCAGAAAAAGGTATGAAGGCAATGAGGATAACTACCGTAATGAAGGCTACGAAGGGTATTAGAGAGAAGAGAATTTTATTTGCCCTTCTCTGGATTATAAACTCCTTTTGGAGGAGCTTGAAAACGTCGGCGGTGGTCTGGAGAAGTCCCCACTTACCGACGTAGTAAGGGCCGGTTCTGAGGTGAACGTCGGCCAGAATTTTCCTCTCAAGGTAGAAAATCATCAGGAAAACTACCAGAAGAAAGACGAAACCTGGAAAGAGAAGGGCTTTCAGCCACGCTTCCATTTTAATCCTCCTACCTGTCTATGTCGCCGTGGCACATGTATAGTGAAGCAAAAATAACCGGAACGTCGGCAAGTTTAATGTTTTTCATCAGCTCAGGTATCGCCCAAAGGTTTGCAAAGCTTGGAGCTCTCATCTTAAGCCTGTAGGGTCCCGTTCCCCCGTCACTTATAAGGTGAAAGCCAAAACAACCCCTTGCCCACTCAACATTAACGTAGGTCTCTCCAGGTGGAACCTTAACGGGGAACTTGGTTCTGTACTCTCCCTCAGGAAGCCCCTCAATTGCCTGCCTTATAATCTTTGCAGACTCTTTAAGCTCTTCCCAGATAACCAGGTACCTTGCGTAGGCGTCTCCCTCTTCCTTTGTAATCACATTAAAGTCAAACTCTCCGTAAGCGGCATAGGGGTAGTCTTTCCTGATATCTGAAGCTATTCCAGAGGCCCTCAAAGCAGGGCCTGCAAGCCCCATTTCTACCGCCTTTTCTTTTGAAACCTTTCCAACGTCAACTGTTCTGGCCTTTAAGGTAGGGTTATCTATGAAGACTTCCCCGTAACGGGGGATAAACTCCCTCTCAAGGTAATCTACGGCTATCACCATCTTTTCTATAAACTTGCCCGTGGGCTCGTAACGAAGACCGCCGGGAACTATTGAAGAAGTTGCAATTCTCTGGCCCGAAAAGATTTCAAAAGCGTCAAGAAACTTTTCTCTTGCAATTAACGCCCACTGCATCGGAGTATGAACTCCAAGAACGCCGATAAAGCTACCAAGACCTATAAGGTGGCTTACAATTCTTCCACCCTCACAGAGGATTGTCCTGACGTAGTCGGCCTTTTTAGGAACTTCAACGCCGGCAAGCTTTTCAGCGGCTATTGAATAACCGGTCATTGTACCGAAGTTGTCTATAAAACAGGCCCTTTCAACATTTACTATTGCGTTAATCCAGGTTCTGTACTCAACCAGCTTTTCAAGGAGCCTCAAAACGTACCCGATGTCAGGGTCAACTTTAACCACTTCATCTCCGTCAACCCAGACCTTAAGCCTTAGGGGTCCAGAAGCCGGATGCTGAACACCCCAGTTTAGCTGGAGAAGTTTTTCCTGAAGAAGGCCAAGGTCTTCGCCGGAAACTTCTTTAGTCTCCTCAACCACAAAGGTATAACCGGCAGTGGCTATGCTGTTCCCCATTACTTCTTCTCCTTGTTTGGCTTTCTGTGCTTTTCAAAGTCGTAAGACTTTCTGAGAGGGTACCAGCCCTCGGCCCACTTGGGCAATATCATCACCTCAAGCCTTGGGTTGCCTATAAACTCAATCCCGAACATTTCCCAGGCTTCCCTTTCGTGGGGCTGAAGGGGCGGAAAGATGTCATAAACGCTTGGAAGAGTAAGGTCGTCTTCTGGAAGGTCAATTCTGACCATAACGAGCTTTTTAAGCTCAAGGTTTTCCAGAATGTAGTTAACCTGAAAGCCCTCGCCCTTCGGAGTATAGTCAACCACCGAAACGGCGTGAGCGTAGCTGAAACCCTCCTCCTTGAGGAACTTTAACAGCTCCCGGACCTTTTCCCTTTTCCCCTTAATCAGAAGAATGTTGGTATCGTAAGGCTTGCTCTCAAAGCCAAAATTTTCGTTAACCTTTGCCTTTATCTCCTCAAGCATTTCTCTTCCCCTTTAGTAGGGTATCTCTTCCATTCTGTTAGGATACTTCTTGGCAGCGTTTTCTCTGTCTCTGAAGATAATTTCTTTCAGCCTTAAAAAACCTTCCAGAGTGGCTTCAGGGTTTGGCGGACAACCTGCAACGAAGATGTCAAAGGGAATGTACTGGGAGACGTCAACTGCGACGAAGTCCGAATCCCAGTAGGGACCTCCTCCAGCGGCACAGGCTCCCATTCCAAAGACGTAGCGGGGCTCAGGCATCTGCTGGTAAACCCTTAAGAGAACGGGAAGAATCTTTCTTGAAACGAGACCCGTAACTATGATGAAGTCGGCCTGCCTGGGGCTTGGAACCATCATAAAGCCGTACCTCTCCCAGTCAAACCTGGGGCTCATAAGGGCAAGGACTTCAAGAGAGCAGCAACCGCTACAGAAGTGAACTCCCCAGGGGGAGTTTGAGCGGCTCCAGTCAAAGAACTTTAAAATCATCTCCTGTTTCCTCCAAT
>JAADCS010000006.1 GCA_013154295.1 Thermotogae bacterium | reverse complement strand
TAGACGCCGCCTCTCCCCCGAAGAAGACCTACCTGATAGCCAAGGTGATAAGGGAGTTCTACGAGATAGCCGCCCGCTACACCAAGGAGGGGATACTTGATCCACGCCTTATCCCGTCACTTCCGGAGGTTGAAGACATAGTCAGACTCAAAGAGTTGAAGTTGGAGGACGTAGAAAAGAAGATACCCGAAATTTTGGCTAACCTTCGTTCCCGCATAGAATCTATGCGTAAAGAAGCGGCATAACTTTAACTTTCAAAAGAGAGAGGAGGGGCCGCTGCGCGGCCCCATTTCATTTGAGGGCCTTCATAACACTTAGGAAAACCTTTAAACCGTCGGTTCCCCCCAAGAGGGGATCGCTGGCCCTCTCTGGGTGTGGCATGGTCCCAAACACCCTACCATCCTGCGAAACTATAGCAGCCACATCCTGCCACGAGCCGTTGGGATTGTCCAAATAGCTGAAAACGACTCTCACGTTTTCGTTGGATGGGATGTATCTACCATCGGAGTGGGCTATGGGCATGCGTACAAAATCCCCCTTGGAAAAGGCGTTTGTAAATGGGGTATCATTATCCTCAACGACCAGGTCCTCCCATTGGCATATGAACCTACCGGACAGATTCTTCGTTAAGGCACCAGGAAGTAGATGGGCTTCGGTGAGAATCTGAAAACCGTTACAGATACCTATAATGTACCCCTTAAACTCGGATAGAGCCTTGACCACAGGCGAGTGGGAGGCTAAAGCCCCTGGCCTCAAGTAGTCTCCATAGGAAAAACCCCCAGGCAGTACGACCAACTGGTAATGGCTTAGATCTCTCTCCCTATACCAGATGAAGGAGGTTTCAAAACCTACTTTCTCAAGTGCCCATAAGGTGTCGCGATCACAGTTGCTTCCCGGAAAGACCACGACGCCAGCCTTGGGTTTTCTCATCGGGTGCCGATTTTAAGGGGGGAGTTACCTACCGGATCAGGAGTTTTCTCACCCTGCCCTTCTCTATCACGAAGTAGAGACCCGGCTTCAGGTCGCTTTCGAAGACATGGCGACCGTCTGGAGTGTATATTCCGTCCGGAAGGGTTGGAGAATAGGGAAATTCGGAGAGTTCCAATTGATCGTTCTCGGAAAGAATTCCACAGGTAGCATCGTTGCTCGGAGAGTCGAAGAGAGCATCTTTACCTGAACTACATCCGTCACACTCCAGGAAGACCTCACTACAACCATCTCCATCCACATCACCGATGGCTATACCATCCCCATAACCACTGAAAGTGTGGAGAATGTCACCCGATGATGAGAGAAGGTAGGAGGCATTGTAACTCCAGGATGAAGGTTCGGTCAAGACGATGATCTCGAGGCCAGGAAAGGTGTCCAGGTCCGCTATGGCTATGGCCCCATACGGCCACGCTCCCCGTGAAAGTGTGGTGTTCCACAGGAGAGTTCCATCTGTAATACGTAGATTTACCACGTCGCCACATGTGGAGGCCGCTATCACGTTCTTATAGCCATCGGCGTCTATATCGGCGACGGCAGGAGCGGAGCGCACAGCACACCCAAGGTCGTAACTCCAGATTAAAGAGCCATCCCTACCGTCAAGGGCATAGACGTGGCCGTCGTAAGAACCGACCACCACATCCAATACGGTATCGGAGTTTACCTTTATCAGCACTGGACTGGACCACACCTTTCCGCCGGTAGTGTAGCTCCAAAGGAGGTTGCAGGTGGAATCCAAAGCATATACGTTGAAATCGTGACTTCCAAATACCACAAAATTCCGGTACATGGCAGCTATGCTCCTTATCGTATCGGATGCGGTGAAAGAGCAAATCGTATCACCTGTGGTACCTCGGAACACGTATAGCCTGCCACCGTCGGTTCCTATGGCCACCTCCACAACACCATCGTCGTTTATGTCGTATCCCTTGGGAGAGGAGTACATCCCCCCGTTTAGGGTTATACTACTCCATAGGACCGTACCATCATTTCCACGGAGAGCCACCAAGTGAGGAGCCGTCGTTCCACCGTCATCTGTCACTATCTCGAGGTTCCCATCACCGTCCAAATCCACCACTAAGGGAGCCGCCAACCAGCCGGTTCTTGTACGTGTGTACTGCCATTCTATCGTCCCCGTGAGACCGTCCATCACCCTTAGGTAGGAGCTGTAGGGAGCGATAACTTCAGCGGAGCCGTCCCCATCTACGTCTTCTATGGCAAACTGACCGTAGTTCTCCGAGGAGGAACTGCTTATAAAGGAAGTCTCCCACTCTATCACCCAACCGGACGAGTAGTTTCCGCGCAGAACCTGGACCGAGGCGTTGTTAGACGAACCGTTAAACATGGTCCAGGTTTCGATGGCGAAGCCAAAGGCCACACTCTGAATGAGAAGTGCTATCATAACGTGCAGATTATAACGTTGCACATAGGGGATCAAGGTAGAATTTGGAGAAATGAAAGGATTTTCAAAGTTAAAAGCGTATACATCGCTGCGACTAGGTCGTCAGCCACTATGCCCCATCCTCCAGGTAGATCCTCCAAGTCCCGTGCCGGTGGTGGTTTCAAAATATCGTAAGCCCTAAAGAAGAGAAAACCCGCCAACAGTATCTTCCAACTTATAGGAAGCGTTGCGAAGGCCAAATATTGTGCCAAAACCTCATCGATAACGACCTCTCTGGGATCACTCTCCCCTTTCTCTTTGGCAACGTAATTCGCGACCGGTACGGAGAGGAACAGAAGAATGAATAGAACGATCCAGTACGCCAAACCCCAACTCCCGGTCAGTAGAACTAAAAGCAGAGCCCAAAGACTGCCGAAGGTTGCAGGAGCCAAAGGGATCTTACCTACGAAGAACCCCGTTGCCAGAAGTTTCCAAAGGATCTTCACTCGTAACTCTCCTCCGGAGAAGGGAAGTTTCCTTCAAGAATATCCCTCTTGAAGTTCTCCAGTGCCTGTTTGAAGAGATCGTAGCCGTTTAGATAACGGCGAACGAACTTCAAGTTCATATCGGGTATCAAACCCAAAATATCATGGAAAACCAGAATCTGACCATCAGTATAGGGACCTGCTCCTATACCTATGGTAGGAATCCTTAGACGTTCGCTAACGTATTTGGCGCTTTCGGCCGGCACCTTTTCCAAAACTATGGAGAAAACCCCCGCATCCTGGAGGGATAGAGCATCCTTCAAAAGTTCGTCCTTATCCCTACCTTGGAGTTTGAACCCGCCGTATATGTTGAACTTTTGAGGATTCATACCTATGTGACCCATAACGGGGATTCCATAGGAGACCATCTTACCTATTAGATCGGCAACCTCCCTGCCGCCTTCCACTTTCACCGCCGAAACGCCAAGTTTCATAAACGTACCGGCGTTTTTTATAGCTTCCCTTTCAGAAGTTTGATAGCTCAGGAAAGGCATATCGGCTACGACCAGCGGACCTTTAACGACGCGAGCAACCACCCTCGCGTGGATGAGCATCTCCTCCATCCCTATGGGTAGAGTACTCTCATATCCATGTATTACCATGGCAGCGGAGTCTCCCACCAACACCACGTCAAACCCTACAGCCTCCGCCAAAAGGGCTGAAGTGTAATCGTAAGCCGTTACAGCCGTTATTCTTCGTTTGCCTTTCAGGGCCAGAAGTTTTTTAACCGTCATCCTTCCCATATCATTCCCACCTGTACTTCACCACTGGAAGTGCGGTGTCGCGGCTCCACTCGGAAAATCCGCCCAGATATAGCTTGAAGCTCTTACGAGGATAGTTAAAGTGATCAAGAAGAAGCATACCGAAGGCTGCCTCCCTCGGCGTGTTACCGTAAAAGACCACCGTTTTACTTACGGGCAAGTTGGCTTTCAGTATACCCATTACGGTAGAGGTGTCGGCCAGAACGTAGTACAGTTTGCCGTTCTTCCCTCTGACGCGCTTTAAAAAGAACTTGAAGGGCAGGTTTGTTGCTTTTGGTATATGCCCCATTCTGGAGTAATAAGGAGGTGCTATCGTCCCAAAGTAGTAATCCGGTATCCGTAGATCTATCGGCTTGATGTTCTCCTTGAGGGTAGCCCCGTTTCCATCTCCTACCACCAAAAGACTGTCCAGAGTGATGATAAAACTACTGTCCGGTCTGGCTTTGAGGCGTATCCTACCCCTAAGACCTCTTCTCTCGCTTGTAGGTTTGTCAGCATCGAGCCAGGCTTCGTATCCACCGTTCAACACGAATACCTTTCTAAAGCCCAGGTGCTTTAGAACCATATACAGAGCGGCAACGTTGAGATAATGGTACGGTAAACTCGCCGATGAGTATATGAGTACGCTCTCGTTCTGACGCACACCCAAAGCGGCTATCTTTTCAACCAAAGTATCAAATGGGGGTAGCTGGAATGGGATGTTGTTTATAGTGATCAAGAAGGCATCCACCGGAAAGTTTACAGCTCCGGGTATGTGACCCTCACCGTACGCTTTCGGATCACGCATATCCACCACCACCTTCGGACGAACTTTAGAAAAGTCATCCGGTGTTATAAAAACGGGAGCACTAATAAGAAGGGTAACCATAGGGACTATTCTATCCCCGTAGGCTGCTTTTCTGGTCCGATCCGGAACATCGTACGCCTTCACCTGTAAGATACAAAGGCTTTTCTATCCTCAAAGTCCGTGATGGCACTCTACAAAGCTATTCTCCTGGAATGTTTTGGGTATTGCCGGCATCTTCAATTTCCGCTTGGTTTCACTTGGAGGCCAAATGCCCTCACAGTGAAACCAGTTGTCGCTTTCTCCGTCGTATCTTCCAAATCCCACCTATCCTGATGGACCCGCGACCTTAGTATCCTCGCGATTTCACCACTTCGAACGGATCTCTTGTGACGGTGCGGATACAACCGGCACCCTTAGAATAGCGTGCAAGGATGAAAGGACAATACGTTCCCATGGTGATAGAACATGAAGGGAGAGTCGAGAGAGCCTACGACATCTACTCACGTCTCCTGAAGGATAGAATCATATTCCTCACAACGCCTATAGACGACCACGTTGCCGGTCTGGTCATCGCCCAAATGCTTTACTTGGAAACGCAAGAACCGGATAAGGAGATATACCTTTACATAAACTCCCCCGGTGGTCAGGTGACCGCCGGTCTGGCTATATACGATACGATGCAGTACATAAAACCCCCTGTGGTCACGGTCGGTTTGGGAATGGCGGCCTCCATGGCTGCAGTTCTATTGGCTGCAGGGCATCCCGGAAAACGGCTTATACTCCCCCACTCGCGAGTTATGATACATCAACCGTGGGGCGGTGTACAGGGGCAAGCTACGGATATAGAGATAGAGGCACGAGAAGTCTCCCGTCTCAAAAGAATGTTGAATGAGATTCTCGCCAAACATACGGGGCAGCCGCTACGCAAGATAGAAAAGGACACAGACCGCAACTTCTATATGTCAGCCCAAGAGGCTGTTGAATATGGGATAGTAGATAGGATAGTGGAGCCAAGAAAACATGGCACGGGAAAGTAAAAAGCTCAACGTGAGGTGCTCCTTCTGCGGAGAGAAAGTGGAGCCGGGTAGGTTCTTCACCGGTGCAGGTGCCGTTATATGTTACGACTGTATCCAAACGGCCTTCTATACTATAGAAGGAAGCTTATTGATGGAGGAAGAAGAACCGGTACCGGAGCTTCCCACTCCTACCGAGATAAAGGCCTATCTTGACAGGTACGTCGTGGGGCAGGAGGAGGCCAAGAAGGTTCTTGCGGTTGCTGTGTATAATCACTACAAACGCATATACAATAGGAAGAACCTACGGGATGTGGAGTTTGAAAAATCCAACATACTCCTTATAGGCCCCTCCGGAACCGGTAAAACACTTTTGGCTCGAACTTTGGCCAAACTCCTATACGTACCTTTTGCCATATACGACGCCACCCCTCTAACGGAGGCCGGCTACGTGGGAGAGGATGTAGAGAACATACTCCTAAGGCTCATCCAGGCCGCCGATTACGATGTTGAGCGTGCCCAAAAAGGAATAATCTTCTTAGATGAGATAGACAAAATCTCTCGCAAAAGTGAGAGTCCCTCCATCACGCGAGACGTCTCTGGGGAGGGAGTTCAGCAAGCTCTCCTCAAGATAATAGAGGGAACCGTGGCTAACGTCCCACCAACCGGTGGAAGAAAACATCCGGAGCAAGCTTACATTCAGATAGATACCAGCGACATCCTCTTCATATTCGGAGGTGCCTTTGAGGGCCTTGAGGACATCGTGAAGCGGAGAATAGGAAAGAGGACGATAGGTTTTAAAGCCAAAGGAGAGGAGAGCCGTAATCCGGAGGAGAAGAGGTACAACATTTTAAAGAACGTTGTGCCGGAAGATCTTATAAGATACGGTATGATACCGGAGTTCGTGGGAAGAGTTCCCATAGTGGTACCCCTCCACCCTCTGACGGAGGAGGATATGGTCAAGATCCTCACCGAGACTCACAACGCTCCGGTAAAACAGTTTAAGAAACTCTTTGAACTTGAGGGAGTAGAGCTGGAGTTCGAGGAGGAAGCTTACAAGAGTATAGCCCGAAAGGCCATACGTATGGGTACGGGAGCCAGAGGCCTTAGAAGCGTTTTGGAGGGCATACTCATGGACGTTATGTTTCACCTACCGAGTACTGCCAGCGAGATAGAGAAAGTCTTCGTTGATAGAAACCTGCGGGTCATAACCGTACCCAAAAGGAAACGTAAAGCGGTGTAGTTCCCCTTTAAAATATCTTCTCGTAAGGGCGGGCGTAGCTCAGGGGTAGAGCACCAGCTTCCCAAGCTGGGGGCCGCGGGTTCGAATCCCGTCGCCCGCTTTTTTTTATCGTTCCACTGTATAGAAACCCCATCCGTTTCATTACGCCTTTAGGATACGTTCGTGTTCAAGGTGATACTCAGGTGGGACAACTTACGCCACAACTATCGAACCTTAAAGGAGGAGGTAGGGAACTATGAGATAATACCAGTCGTAAAGGCCAACGCTTACGGCCATGGCACCCGCGATGCCACCTTGGTTCTAAAAGAGGAGGGAGCGCATCTTTTCGTTATATCCACAATAGACGACTACTTACGAGTCAAAGATCTGGAGGATGTGGATTTTCTGATGTTGTATCCGGACTATACCGATAGAGAACAGGTGGAGTTTTTAGCTGGCCAAGGTAACGTTATTTTTAACCTCTACGACTTCTACGCTCTGGAAGTACTTCCTAAAGGGGCGAGAGTCCATATAAACGTAGATACAGGCATGAACCGTGTAGGCGTGAAACCTGAAGAGTTTCCCAGGCTCTATGAAGAAGCCAAATCGAAGTTCAGAGTTGAGGGAGCTTACTCCCATTTTCCCATCGCCAAGGATCCGGAGTTTTCAAGGCGTCAGATAGAGCTGTTCGATACTCTGACCAGGGATAAAGTACCCTTCCGCCATATAAACAACTCCGAGGGTCTTTTGCATTACGGTAAGGTGTTCGATGGTGCGAGGATAGGGATACTCCTTTACGGATACGGCCGACCTGATATGAAACCCGTTAAAACGGTCCTCTCAAAGATAGTTCAGGTTAAACGTATACGCAAGGGGGAAAGTGTAAGCTACGATCGTCGTTTCATTGCACCGGAGGACGGTTTTCTGGCAGTCGTTCCCGTAGGGTATGCCCATGGTGTTAGGAGGGTTGAGAACTATAGAGTGTTCTCCGAAGGTAAGTGGTACGAGGTGGCAGGCCATATAACCATGGATGCCCTCATGCTCTACAGTCGAGAAAACGACTTTCACGTGGGTCAGTGGGTTGAACTCTTGGGTGAGAATAACCGAGCCGACCACATAGCCCGGATTTGGAGTACGGTCCCGTACGAACCACTGGTTGAAATAGGTACCCATCCGATCTGGTGAGAAAGAGATTCTTCGTTACTGTTTTGATAAGTGCGGCGTCGTTGATCGTAGCCGACGTTTTGATCAAGGGTTTTGAGATCTCCAATTGGGTTACCCTTCTGATAGCCGCCGTAGTGTTGGGTCTCCTCCACCTCTTCGTACGTCCTATCCTGGCTTTTTTGACCTTACCCATCAACCTCCTAACGTTGGGTCTATGGAACATTGCCCTAAATGGCATACTCTTCTTCGTAGCTATAAATCTGGTCTCACAGATAGAAGTTGAAGATCTATCTTCGGGCCTTCTCGCTTGGATAACTTATAACGTGATCTCTTTCATCTTAGGTAAGCTCATACGATAGCCTTAGAATTTGAGGATGGGCGAAGACAAACTGCGCTGGAAACCGAAGATACGACCCCTACAGACAAGCGTTCAGGATGGGGCAGTCGTCCTATTTGATCCTTTGGGCATATCCCCCTCAGCTGTGGTTCTATCACCGGTGGCTGCCGCTATAGTGGGGCTTATGGATGGACGGAAAACTGTTAGAGAGATAGCCAAGGAGTTCTCCCAGAGGACGGGTATAGAGGTGTCGGAAACCGAGGTTCTGAACCTGGTGGAACAGCTACAAAGATGGTATCTTTTGGAGGATGAACGGTTTGAAGAGGCCTATAGGAAGGCGAACGAGGAGTTTTTGAAGGAAGGAATTAGGCGTTTTGTTTTAGCTGGAGAATCCTATCCTGAAGATCCTAACGCTCTGATTGACATGGTAAAAGCCCTCAAACGGAAAGTGAAACTGGAGAACATCCCCAACTTCAGGGGAACGGTCATACCCCACATAGATCCGAGAAGGGGATGGGAGGTCTACACGAAAGGTTTGAAACTCCTGGCCGAGAATCCTTCTCCTTTGTACGTCATATTAGGTGTGGCCCATTCCCCGATAAGACACCCTATTCAACTTCTCCCTATGCCCATAGAGACACCCGTAGGTCGTATAAACTTTCCCTCACGTCTTGCCGAGAAACTTGTATCTTCGGCTTCTTTTAACCTCATCTCCGACCCCTTGGCCTTTGCCCACGAGCATTCGGTCGAATTCCCTGCGGTCTTTTTAAAGGCTCTATTCCCCGATAGGGAATTTTCGGCCTTGGCGTTCATAGTCTCGGACCTGGATGAAGGTAGAGAGGCGATAGACGAGGTCATGGACCTTTTAAGGGAAATTTTGGGTTCTCGGAGATTCATTCCGATTGCAGCCGTGGATCTCTCGCATATGGGGCCACGTTTCGGAGACCAAATCTTGGATGAGGATCTTATGAGATTCCACGACGGGGAGTTCATAGCTGCTTTTTCCACGGGAGATCCCAACGCTTTGGTGGATCTTTTAAAAGAGTACGGTAATCCTACCCGTATAGACGCCTTTGGGGCAACCTATGCGCTCCTCCGTCTTCTAAAGGGCGATGGCGCCCGAGCTCTGGCCCACGACGTTTCTTATGAGGAGGAAACCTCCTCGGCTGTAAGTTTCATGTCGGGGCTGGTATTTTAAACTAACCCTAAAAAGCCTTTTGCCCATCTCTCAACCGTAAAGAGTCTTCTACGTTTTCCTCCTCTGGTAGTTATTAATTTGACCCTCCAAAAGGAACCTAAGAGTTCGGGTATCACATCATAGCCGTTTCCGATTCCTCTTACAGGATGTACTGGTATGTTTCCTTTACCTACCACCTTCATATCCATACCCTCGACTCCAAACTGTATCCTTACCGTTCCACCGTACCTTATCGTCCCCTTCAGGGGAACTAACTTACCATCGTCTCCCTTCTCCACAAACTCCTTGCAAGCCTTCAGGTCCAGCTCGACACCCACTCCTACGAGGGCTGCGGGGTCGTCCGAAAAGAATCCCCCTTCACTGATAAACAGCGGCCCTTCGGTTTCTATCCAGGCCCTACCGTCCTTTTCTTTCGGTTGTAAATAGAGGGAGGCAAAACCGGAAAAACCGTGGATTATGCCCAAGGCTCGCTTTAGAACCATGAGTCCTCCCCCGAACAGTACGACCTTTTCCGCTTCCGGGAGAAAAGGTATCATCGATAGATCCACACTGCCCCTATCAGCCTTGTAAAAGCCGAATACCTTCACACTGCCGATTTTAAGCGCGGAAGAACCTCCTTGCGCCTTTAAAATATTTGACCATGTTGTGGAGTTTTATGATCTTCGCTACAGGCGGAAACGCGGTCGTTGAGGTAAAGGATAAAGGCGAGATAAACTGGAGTGAAGGCTTCATACGAGCCAGGGGATACGGCTTTATAGATCCTAAGAAACCTAAGGGTCAAGCCCGCCTTTTGGCCGAAAGGGCCGCCGTGGTGGATGCTCGCCGCAACCTCCTTGAGATCCTTAAAGGCGTTCATATAACCTCCGAGACAGTGGTTGAAGATTACATGGCAACGAGCGATCTCATAGTCCAGAGGGTAAAGGGTATAGTGAAAGGGGCTAAGGTCGTGGGAAAGCCCAAGTACTATCCTGACGGTAGAGTGGAGGTGGTAGTTGAGCTACCTTTGGACGATCTGGCCAAAGAAGTAGGGCCGGATAAAAAACCGAAAGAAGAGGAAAGTCCTTCTAAGGAGACTCCAAAGGACGTTCAAGGTGTTATAATAAAGACACCTAAAGGGACTAAGGCGTGTTTGTATCCACGTTTAGTGGATGAGAAGGGGAACGTGCTCTTGGATTTCGCCGATTACCCAGAGGTCAGGAACGCCTGGAGTAAAGCTGTGAAGTTCGTTAAGGGTAAAGTTTCCCAGAACGAAGAAGGCCAGTTGATCATCGAGGCAGCCGAAGCCCGCGGGTGTGACATCGTCGTGAAGAAGGACTACCGATCCCGTGTGGAGAAGCTTAAGAAGTGGGCGGGTTACCTGTTTAAGGCGGGTAAGTTCATCATAGATCTGGTGATGTAGGGGTGTTTATAGTAGACGCTTACAATCTGGCATATTCTACGGGGCGGGCTACTACTTTTGAGGAGGCGTATCGGTTGGTTTTGGAGCTGGCCCATAGACTTATAGGTAAAGGTTACAGGGTACTTTTCGTTTTTGACGGTTATAACGATACCCCTCATCCCAGGTACATAAAGTTCGCTGGGGAGAGACGAGCGGGTATGAGCGCGGACGAGTGGATCTTGGAATACGTGAAGAAACACCGGGGGGAGACCATAAAGCTGATAACGAGAGACAAAGCGTTGGCGGAAAGATCCCGTCATTTACATCCCAACCTGCTCGTAATTGACCCTAAAGATTTTATGAGGTTTGCCAATGATCTTTTTGAAAGTACCTCCACACCCATGATGAAGGAGGTGATTGACACTTACGATATTCAGATGCGCATGCTCAACGATATTGAAAGTTTTTTGGAAAGTATAAAAAGAAAAAAACGTAAAAAAAGAACCAAAAGATGAACGTTGATTGCACCGCTATTGATATGCAAACAGCGGGGTTTCCCCCTGTTACATGCCTTATAATATCGGCACCATGCTTGCACTGTTAGCATCGGTGGCACAGATAGAGCCACAGCTTGAGGAAAAACTGCTCAATGCTGCTCCAAACAGCACCTTCAAAGTCATAGTGTATCTCAAGGAGCAGCCGGATTACGAGGGTTTTCTGCGCATGTACTCCACCAAGAGCAGCAGAAGCCCTCAAGTCATAAAGAACTTTTTCAAGAGCGTTAAGGACCTGGCCAACCGTACCCAGCCCTCCGTCGTAGCCCATCTTGAGGCCTTGGGAATAGACAGGTATAAGAGATTCTGGATCCAGAACATGATCGCCTTTGAGGCTACGGCCAATCAGATAAGGGCTATAGCCAGCAACCCAGCGGTAGCCCGCATAGTGGAGGATAAGGAGATCAAACTGCAACTTGCCCGTCCTCCGAGGGACCCTTCGGATATTACACCGGACGCCGTGGCCTGGGGGGTTAGTAAGATAATGGCCGATTCTGTCTGGATAAACCTGAGCATAGACGGTAGCGGTGTTTTGGTAGGATCTATGGACAGCGGAGTGATGGCTAGTCACCCCGCTATAAACGGCAAGGTGGTTCATTGGTACGATCCGAGGACGGGGTCACCCACGCCCACAGACGATGCTGGATGCTACTACCATGGGACCCACACTACCGGAACCATACTCGGTGGAGATGGTACCGGTTCCTTTACTGAGGATATAGGTGTAGCTCCCGGCGCTCGGATAGCCATGGTGCGTATATTTGGAACTAGCTCCTGTAACACCTACACCTCCACTATACACGACGGTTTTCAGATGATAACCAGTTGGAAGGTGGATAGCGGTTACAACATCGTCGCCGTAAACAACTCTTGGGGTAGTTCCGCTACAACCAACACCGAGTATTGGAGCGACGTTCTGGCGTGGCGCTCTGCCAACATCATACCCGTCTTCTCCATCGGAAACAGTGGTCCTGGAAGCAGTACGGCTGGCACTCCCGGTAACTTCCCTACGGTCATAGGCGTGGGAGCCACCGATAGTTACGACAACGTGGCCAGCTTCTCCTCCCGTGGCCCGGCTCCTAGCATCAGTCCTTGGAACGATCCCACCTACTGGCCCCGTAGCGATTGGAACTACATAAAACCCAACATAAGCGCTCCCGGTGTCAGCGTCCGCTCGGCCTACGGCTCCAGTTCCTATACCACCATGGATGGAACCTCCATGGCTTCACCCCACGTGACCGGTGCCATAGCTCTTCTCTTCCAGCGCAACCCTTCCCTTGACTTTACGACCGTGTATAACCTGCTGCTGGATTACGCCGATCATTACGGCGATTGCGCCAGTTACCCCAACAACAACTGTGGATGGGGTAGGTTAAACGTTTGGAATAGCATTCAACATGTACCTTCTACCAGTGATCCCTATCTGGTAAATGACAGCATTATCGTCGACGATGCCGCCGGTAACAACAACGGCATACTTGATCCCGGTGAGAACATTAATCTCATAATTTCACTTAGAAATAACGGAGGCGCAGACGCCAACAACACCAGTGCCATCCTCTACACGTCCAGCTCTTACGTTACCATAACTGACAACTCCTCCTTCTACGGAAACATAACCGTATCTTCAACCGTCGACAACTCCTCCGACCCCTTCGTCCTCCAGGTTAGTCCCGCCGCTCTAGTAGGTATGAGCGTTCCCTTTGAGATGTACCTGACGGCCAACAGCGGTTCCTACGTTGACACCATCCGTTTCACGCTGACCATAGGAACCCCTGTGGATATGATAACTATAGACACCGGAGATGCCGCCTTGAGTATCAGTATAGCCACCGGTGGGATAGGTTGGGACAGTCCCGATCAAACCTCCGGTGTGGGCTTCGTATTCCCCGAAGGTGGCAGTAACCTCCTCTACTACGGAGGCGTGGCTTTTGGGAACAGTGATACCTATCTCATAGACTCTTGGTACGATGGCGGTGATCTCGTGAGATATTGGGGTGGAACCATGCGTAGTACCCCTCTCTTTGGGGATCAGAACGGTGCCGGAGGTTTCAGTGATGGTGGTACTATGGGTATAAGGCTGGATTTGGACGCTTATGCCCACGATGCCTATCGTCCCAACTGGGTTTTCCTCCGCTACAAACTCATAAACGAAGGCTCCTCAACCGTCAGCGGCTTGTACATCGGTGTATTCGCAGACTTCGATGTCTACTCCAGCGATTACAACGACGACTACGTTGGCATGGATACCAGCCTCAACCTGGTCTATACTTACGATCCCGATCTGACCTACGGAGGTGGTGTGGCCGTAGTGAGCGGTCCGGTAGCCAACTTGAGCGCCATAGACAACAGCACTTACGTCTACAGTGGCACGCCTGACAGTATCAAGTGGAAGTTCCTCAACGGTACGCTGCATCAGAACGGTACGTCCGCCGCTGACTGGTCCGTCGTGGCCTCATCCGGACCCTTCACTCTCGCTCCTGGCGATACTCAGGTGGTGGTCTTCGCCATAGTCGGATACAGTGGTACCACTGAACTTGAAGAGTTGGCCCGAATAATACCAGCCAAGGTTAGCATCAAACCGACCTCCAAAGGTGCCGAGATAGAGATACTTTCTGCCGAAGGTACTACCCTCTCGGCTGACATCTTCTCGCCTAACGGTAAGTTGATCCGTAAACTATTTGAAGGGGCGAGTGGAGGAAAACTCACGTTAAAGACCGGGTATTTAACCTCCGGAGTCTATATACTCCGCGTCAGAAACGGCTACAGAACCACCTTTACCAAGTTCATCGTCAGATAACCGAACGTCTTGAAATTTTTGGGGGGGCTTACCAGCCCCCCTTTTTTGATGCCACCTTAAAATAGTTCCTTGCAGATAAAAGTAGAGGGACTTCGGAAGGTCTTTGGGAATTCTACCGTATTGGAAGGGTTAGATTTTGATATAGAGAAGGGAGAGTTTGTGGTCATCCTGGGACCATCCGGATGCGGAAAAACTACCCTGTTGAGGATCATTGCCGGTTTGGAAAGACCCACGGCTGGAAGGATTTTCTTTAACGGCGAGGATGTGACCTTTAAACCTCCCGCCGAAAGGGATATAGGCATGGTCTTTCAAAACTACGCTCTCTATCCTCATATGACGGTCTATGAGAATCTGGCCTTTCCCTTGCGTCTTAAGAAGGTTCCTAAGGAGGAAATAGATGGACGGGTTAAGGAAATAGCCAAGGTTTTAAAGATAGACGAACACCTTTACAAAAAACCCCGTGAGCTTTCGGGAGGCCAAAGGCAAAGGGTGGCCCTGGGGAGGGCTCTGATAAAGCGACCTAAACTCTTTTTGTTTGATGAACCTCTTTCCAATCTGGATGCAAACTTACGCACCGAGATGCGAGCGGAGATAGGCCGCCTCCATCGCGAATTTAGAACCACGAGTATATACGTAACCCACGATCAGGTGGAGGCTATGAGCTTGGCTGACAGGATACTCATTCTGAACGCGGGCCGTATAGAGCAATTTGCAGATCCCCTCACCGTTTATAACAAACCGGCTTCGGCCTTTGTAGCTTCCTTCGTGGGTTCCCCCCCAATGAACCTTATAGAGGGGGAGATTCGGGAGAAGAGATTCATATCTCCGGCGGGATGGTGGGTGGCGGTGAAGACTTCCTATTCCGGAAAGGCTATATTGGGTTTCAGACCGGAGGGGGCTTCTCTGGAGGATAGAGGAATAGAAGGGACGGTGGTTCACAGGGAAATCTTGGGGCATGAAAGCATAGTCTACGTAGATGTAGGAGAAAGTGTAATCGTTAGCGTAAAACACTACGGCATCCCACCCAAAGTGAAAGAGAGGGTGGCAGTTTGGATAAAGAGATATTACCTATTTTCCCAAGATGGAAGACGGATACAGGATAACAAGTGAGGTTATTGAATGGTCCGAGGTGGGGTGAGCTGGGATGGGTAGATCGAAAATGGAGCTGATTTTTCCGTTCATTTTATGCCTTAAGGATCATCTCTTCTTCTTCTTCCTCTTTCTTTTCCTGGGAGATTTTCTCCTCGAATTAAATATATTTTTCGTTCTACTTATAAGTTCCCTCTCGGCATCTACAATCCTATCGACCAACCCTTTATGTTTTTTCTCGTCTTCAACCTTCTCCGGAGCCTCCGTCTTAGGAGGGAAGAGGATGCGGGTTAAAAATGTACCGAGGGTCATAAAGAGCACGCTTACCACTATAACTCCGAAAGCGTAGGCTAGGATCAGATTGGCTTTATCGGTCAGAACCGAACCTATGCCAAAAGCAACTATAGCCGAAACCAGGCCTCTCGGCATCATGAAAAAGAGAATGAGACCGTCCCTAAAGTCTATATCTTTGTCAAATCTGTAGAGCAGATAAGTACTAACAAGTCTTACCAAAACTAACACTATGAATATGCCTCCTATTCCCTGCAAAACGCTGATGTCCGTTAGGAGTTCTACCTTTACCGTCATACCCAAGATTAGAAAGAAGAAAGTACTGAAGACGAATGAGAGTTCAACACTCGCCTGTTTGGTGAATTCATCTAACGAAAAGTTTAACATATCCAGTTTTTCCTTGCTTATGCGTAGAAAGGGAAGAACGCGTTTTGCCACCGTCTCCGCATTGGATATGACCATACCTAAGATGATCGCAGCCAGCGGACCACTACCGCCCAAAAGTTCTACCAACCAGTACACTCCGAAGAGCATACCCAAAGTCAGAATGTAGTATATTTCGTTTTGAACCAGAACTTTTATAACCTGCAGCCATACGAAACCCACCACTATCCCGATGATCGTAGCGTTTATAATAGAGTTGAAGAGATACTGGAGAATGTTGGCACTTCCGCCCTTCATAACGTTGAGTATGACGCTCGCACCTACCACTATGTATATCTCGGCCAAAACCGCTTCAAATTTGGCTATTACACTTGCCTCACTGGATGTACGTAGCTTGGCTATGGTAGGTAAAACTATAGCGCCGCTCGTTCCTCCCAACATCACACCTATTAAGGCACCCACATAAGGATCTCCTCCGTAGAGCACCCAAAGTAACGTTATCGCCAGCGCCGAGATTAGGAAGACGGCTGTTGAAAACACGAAAGCTATACCCAACTTTTTGATGAGGGCATAAATATCCAGAGCCAATCCTCCTTCAAACAGTATTATAGCAAATGCCATAGTTCCAAAGTAAGGCGCTATGATCAGAGCCAAATCCGGTGAAACGATGTGCATAACGTTGGATAGAACGAAGCCCAGAATCAGCAGAAAGAGGGTTGAGGGTATGCTGAACTTACGGAAGATGAGGTCAGCCACAAACCCAGCTAATATAATGCCCGCTATAAATCCCAAAAAAGCGGAAGGTGATATACTACCATTTCCACCCATGGAAGCGCTCAACAGTATGCCGAACACAACAGTTTATTATAGGGGAGAGGCTTATACCCATCCCCGGTGTATTAGAGTTTCTCTTTTCCGCAGATGCTCTACCGTAATCCTCAAGCCCTCCTCAAAGGAGTAGCGTGGTTCCCATCCCAAGAGTGATTTGGCCTTACGGTTATCAGACACGAGATTGAGAACTTCCATAGGTTTGGGACGTACAAGTGAAGGGTCTTGGATCACCTTGAGCTCTCTTCCCAAAACCCTCTCCACAGCTTTAACCACATCTAAAACCGAAAAACTTCTCCCCACACCCAAGTTTATCTGTTCACCGGCAGGAGTGTCCTTAATGACCGCCAAAACCAAGGCACGAGCCGTATCCTTTACGAACGTAAAATCCCGACGTGGTTCAAGATTCCCAAGGCGCACCTCGTTCCCCCGTAAAGCCTGGAAGATTATCCAGGGTATGAGGGCGCGGGGAGATTGACGGGGACCGAACGTGTTGAAAGGTCTGATCACCAACGTGTTCAAACCGTAGGAATAGAAGAAACTCTCCACCATAGCATCGGCTCCCACTTTACTGGCCGCATAGGGTGATCGGGGACGACGGGGGGAGCTTTCAGAGAGGGGTTTCTCATCACCTCCAAATATCTCACTGGTTGAAATATGCACGAACTTCTTCACTCCTGTATCCAAAGAGGCTTTTAACAGGTTGGTGGTACCTACCACGTTGTTTATGGCGAAATCTATGGGGTTTTGGAAGGAGTAAGGAACGGAGATTTGAGCGGCTAAATGTAGCACCACATCCACTCCTTCCACGGCCCTAAGCACGGATGTATAGTCCCTTATATCCCCCCAAACCATCTCCAGGCTTTGGAAGACCTCTTCCGATAGGTGGATCAGGTTACCCACATAACCAGTAGAGTTGTATCTCAAAAAGACCCTAACTTTTAGTCCCCGTTCAACTAACTCTTCGACCGTATGGGAACCTATAAAACCACTGGCGCCGGTTACGAGAACCCTCATTCGGCCAAGGCCTCCCCTATCTTATAGAACTCGGAGGGTTTCAAACTGGCACCTCCTACCAGGAAACCGTCTACTCCTTCAGTGGAAGCCAATTCCTTGGCGTTATGACCCTTAACGCTTCCTCCGTAAAGAACCTTGGTGTTGAAGATCTCCTTTATAAAAGCGTGCATCTCCCCTATCTGCTCTGGTGTGGCGTTTTTCCCGGTGCCTATGGCCCATACCGGTTCGTACGCTATAACCACCCCTTCACGCTTGGGAACGTACTCCAACTGTTTCCGTATAACTTCAAAGTGCCTACCGGCCTCCCTGTCCTTCAACTTCTCACCGACACAGAACACAACCTTAAGACCGTTCTTAAGAGCGGCTTCTGCCTTCCGTTTGAGATCCTCATCCCTCTCACCCAAAATGTTCCTCCTTTCGGAATGACCCACCAGCACCCACTCCGCTCCTACACTCTTCAACATGGGAGGAGATACTTCACCGGTATAGGCCCCCTTCTCCTCCCAGAAGACGTTTTGTGCTCCTATAGTGAGATTTCTGACCTCCAAGAGAGGAAGAAATACGAACGGAGGGAACAGGAGCTTGGTTAAAGGCAAGGGAGCCAGGAGCCTATCCAACTCCCGTGCCAGCTCTACGGCCTCCTCCGCGCTCTGCGGGTTCATCTTCCAGTTAGCCGCTAAGATTCTTCTTTCCATATCAGTTTTACCTCCTCCATACTCTTTAAAAACTTCTCCACATCCTCTTTAATGTCCTCGACCTTTACAGCGTATTCTTTGGCCACCGCCTCCACTATAGCCTGGAGAGTGTCTGTGCCTTCCTCTATCAGGTAGAGGATAAACCAACCGGTGTGGTTGAGAACCACCGTATGGCCACTCTCGGAATCCCACGCCACCATCTTATCTTCAAGTGCCTGGAAGGTAACGTTGGGGTTCAAACGGTATCTCATCGCTTTAGAAAGGTGTTGTAGACCAATATACCCAAGCTAAGGGCACTCATGGCTAGGGGTAGGAACTCACGGGCCGACGCCCAGAAACTCTTCGGTACCAGGATACGGTCTCCCGGACGGAGCGCGGGGTTTTGATCTCTAAGATCAACCTGGTTACCGTTGAGAGTTATACGGGATACATCCGCCGTAGGTAAAGCCCCAGCCAACGTTAGGGCATCGGCCAAGGTCATCCCTTTAACATACGGCACCATGCCAGGTTTCTGAACGTTACCTAAAACCATCACTCCCAGAGGTTGTAAATTCTTTAGGGAGACCAAAACGGGAAGGTCATAGTAGGGTCTAAGGTGGTTTCTTAACGTGTCGCCCAACTCCTGGAGTGTCTTTCCGCAAACCTTCAAGGAACCGACCAAGGGGAAGTAGGCTGTGCAATCACCCAAAACTGGTGTCTCTACTCGGTACTCCTCCGAACCGAAGACGGTTACCACCAAAATATCCCCTCTCTCCACTACGAGCGCGCCCACAAGCAGAGCCGTCAATATCGCTCCTTGTACCAGGTTAAACGTACTCCGGCTCGTACGGAGGTGTTGTTATAACCCACACGAACCTGGTCGTAATAGTCCCTGTAACCGGGATTGATACCGGCTAGCTCCATAGTACTCTCGAAGGAGCTGTAGGAAGCTTGCAGAAAGAAGCCGAGCCACGGTTGCACATAGTAATCCAACCCCAAGAACGCCTCAAAGTGAAGCGTATTGCCGGTGCCGGAAGTGTTGCCTAAGGGATCCGAGGATTGGAAGGAAACCTGATCCCAACTTACCCTGCCGCCGACCCAGGGTAGAAAGCCTTTGCCCTCCGAGTAAAGGTTCTCTACCTCCAAGTACACGCGTCCTGAAATTCCCATGGAGAGGTACCGAACCTCTGAGTTGGGTATCGGCCAGTTTTCACTGTTTTTGACGATTTCACTGCTGGTATCGGGGAAAGGAATCCCATACCCGAAAGCAAAGCGGTGGGTGGAGACCGTTATACCCACATAGGTCCAAGAGTAAGGGTTGCGATAGTGGGCGATCGTGACGGAAATATCCTGAAAGAAGGAGGTATCTGCATAGGTGGTATCCTGTTGGAAGTTCGGTTTCCACTTGTAGAAGTAACCTTCGTTCAGCTCCACATTCACACCCCACGTGTTCCACCGCACGAAGGCTCCTCCTCCGAAGTGGGCGGATGAGGACGAAAGACCCTTGGAGGTGTAGGTGGTTTTAAAGCTCTGAGCGTTTATGGTGCGCTCTTGGTAATCCGTGGCACCGTAACCGTACAACCCAACGTACAGAACGTTGGGTCCAGTCATCCAAGGTGGCAGGTTTGAACCTGCTAAAAGTATCAACGTCATGTTCTACCTCCTTTGATAAACCGGTTTCCCCTTTGCGAAGGTTAAGATAACCCTACCGCAAAGTTCTTTTCCTAAGAAAGGGTTATTCTTTCCAGCGGACGCCAGATCCTTCTCCGATGGCACCCATCGGGCGTCCTGATCGAATACCACTAGGTTAGCCTCCTTGCCCACTTCTATGGCGGTGCTAACTCCCATGAAGTGACCCGGTTCGGTGGCCATCCATCTTACCAGATCCTTTAAGGAGATCTCACCGGTTTTCACCAGATGCGTAAAGAGGGCGCTAAAGGCGGTCTCCAATCCTTCGATCCCAGCTGCCGCTTCCGAAATGGGAGCCTCCTTTTCGTACAGAGAATGGGGAGCATGATCCGTGGCTACGAAATCTATAATCCCTTCCTTCAACGCATCAATCAAAGCTAAGCGGTCCTTTTCGGATCTTATGGGTGGATTCACCCTAAACAGCGGGTCGTGAAGGGGGATCCTCTCGGTTGAAAAGAGAAGATGGTGGGGGGTAACCTCCGCCGTTATCTTGACTCCCTTGTTTTTTAGGGAGCGGATGATCTCAAGGGTCTCCGCAGCCGATACATGGGCGACGTGTAGGTGAGCCTCTGCGATCTGGGCCAAACGTCCATCCCTATATACGGCCAACTCCTCGGCCAGGGATAGACGGAATTTCATACCGTACTTGAGAGTAATAGGATCGTAATGGGCGAACCCTCCCGCTAACTCCGGAACCTCGGCGTGAGTTATAATCGGCAGATTAAAATAGGCAGCGTAGGTCAGAGCGTTGAACATCACCGAGGCGTCTGTCACCCAATCGCCATCGTCGGATAGGGCAATGACCCCGGCCTCCTTCATTAGACCAACTTCTACCAGTTCCCCACCCTTACGTCCCTTAGTTAGGGCTCCTATCACATGGATATGGACGGCCAAACCTTCGGCTCTGCGGAGGATGGACCTTACCAACTCCGGAGTGTCTATAGGGGGGGAGGTGTTGGGCATAACGGCCACGTGGGTGTAACCGCCTCGTACAGCCGCTTCCGACAGGCTGTCCAAGGTTTCCTTGTGCTCCTGGCCGGGTTCACGGGCATGGGCGTGAGGATCCACCAATCCGGGAAGTACGAACCTACCCTGTATATCTATGACCTCATCGGCTCCTTCGGATACGTTTCCTATCTTCTTTATCTTACCCTCCTCCACAAGAATGTCTGCGGGGGTCTCTCCCATTAAGAGACCCCCTCTAAGTAGATACCTCATAGTGAAGGTGATATTGCCAACCTACGTATGAACTGGAATCCTATATCGGAGAGGCGCATAACAACCACGCTCTTGGTGTCGGGGTCGTGGGACGTGTTAGAAAGCTCTATGTTACCCGATACCCCTTTAACGTCTATGTTGGCGGTAGCAGTCTTTATATCCTCTGGAGTTAGGGTCGCTCTGGCTCTACCTATAACGTCTGCTACGACCACAAAGGCATCATAACCTAGTGCGGCGAACGAGGAGGGATCTTCGTTGTATTCGGACTTATAATCCTCTGCGAACTCCTGGGATATGGGATCGTAAGGGTTGAAGTGGGTTACGTAGTAGTTATCGCCGACGGGTTTGCCCACCTCTTTGAGAATCTGTGGAACATCCCATCCGTCGGCACCCAAAACGTAACCGCCGTATCCTGAATCCCTAAGGGTGCGTATAATTTTAGCAGCTCTGTCATAGTAGAAGGGAGCCAATACCACTGTACTTTCAGCGGGGGTGGTGAAAGAGCTCAGTACATCGGCCACCTTGGAAGCGATGTCGTTATCGTTTTGAAAGGTCACAACTTTTAGAACCTTCAGGCCATGTGCGTCGGCCCACTCTTGGAAGTTATTGGCTATCTCCTCCGAATAAGAGTCACCCGATCTTTTTAGTACTACGGACTCCTTTACCTTAAGGAAACTCTGCGCCATATATGCGGAAGCGGCCGCCATATGTTTGTTCGTAACGCATATCCTCCATATCCAGTTCACATCCTTCGTTACATCGTTGGCGGTGGCTGTGGGTACGAAAGTGGGGATCTTCATCTTCTCAACAGCATCCTTGATGACCAAAGCCTCACTACTCGTTATAGGCCCTATGATTACCCTTGCACCTTTGGCTTTAAGTTCCTTAAGGGCTTCCAAAGTGTGTTGAGGACTTCCATCGTATTTGCTCGGTAGGAGAAACTCCACCTTGCGTTTTCCGATACGAAAGTTCCTCTTTTTGGCGGCCAGATACACACCGTCTTTAACCTGTTTGGAATAGGTAGCTATGTCACCGGTGGCGTTGGTAGGTAGAAGTAATCCCACCTTCACAACCCTTTCGGCGGGCTGACATCCAAAGAGGATCACACCGATCGCAAGTGCTAGACCTAATCTTCTCATATTGGGTGGTATTATAGCCGTGAAAGGAGGGTAAAGTTACCTTTTGCCCACAACACACCTTTATATTATCGCGTCTTGAAACTGGTAGCTTTAAAGCTGAAGGGAAGGTATGTTTTGGCAATAGGCGAGCTGAACGACCGCATGTTCGTCGGCCAGGATGAGAGGGGAAGACCTGTAAGGATCAAGGCTAAAGGCCTTACGGTGTTTGGTGAAGTACCTGAGGACTGGAAGCTATCCGATCTAACAGAAGATGTACCTCTGGATGCGCTTTGGGAATTAGGTGAGAGGATCGATCTTAAAACCGCCAGTGAGCTTCTCTTTTCCACCTCCACTCCTCAAACTGTGGCTGCGATCTTTCGGGCTGCCCTAAATTCTCCCTTCTTCCGTGTGGAAGGGGACAGGTTGGTACCACGTAGTGAAGGTGACGTAAAGAGCCTATTGGAGAAGGAGAAAGCGCAACGAGAGGAAAAACTTCTGAGAGAGGAGCTGGATCGCATACTCAAAGGAGATAGAACACCCCTCGTTGATACGTTGCGCGCCATATACAGAGGTGAGAGGGAGGATAGGAAGTTACTTAAACTGATAGATGAAGATTTTTGGAGGAGATTTGCGAACGCTGGTCATCTCCAATTGGAGGATATACCGTCGGAAATTTCCGACCTGATGGAAGAAAATCTGGGATCCTTTAAGGGCGCTGAATTCCCATTGGAAGATATGCGAGATCTTTTGACCTTCTCTATTGATGATGAGGAAACCGAAGATGTGGATGATGCCATAAGCCTTATACCTCTTGAGGATGGTTACGAACTGTTCATCCACATAGCCCTGCCGTACGTAGTGGTGGGACCAGAGAGTGAGGCCAACGTTTTAGCCCGTTCCCGTGGTGCTACCCTATATTTACCCGATGGGAGGTGGCACATGTTCCCCAGGGAGGCGGTTCGTAGGATGTCCCTGTTACCGGATGAGGATAGAGCGAGTTTAACGTTGCGTGTAAAGCTCCACCTAAGTGGAGAAATTGAGAGTTATGAATTTATTCCTGCTTTAGTAAGGAATAATTTAAAGCTAAACTATCGGAACGCAGATGAGGTTTTGGAGAACCTATCGGTTTGGAGGCATTTGGTGTATATAAAGAACGTGCTTCGCGAACGTCGTCTCAAAGCCGGAGGCGTGGCCTACGAAACTCCTTTCGTGAAGGTTAGATTGGAGAGTGGTGAGATCATAGTTTCAACCCTCATGCCCAACGATGCTATGGGGATAGTGAGCGAACTCATGATACTTTATAACTATTTAGCTGGGGAACACTTGGCCAAGCGGGGGTTTGTGGGTATTTTCCGCGTACAGGAGGAATACCCCCCCAAACCTCTACCTTCCCCATCCGATCCCCTTTATTTTTACAAACTACGTTCCCTGGGGAAACCTCTGAAGGTAACTCTAAAGGCCGGCCCCCACAGGGGTTTGGGAATACCCTACTATATTCGGGCAACCTCGCCTATAAGGCGCTACTCCGACGTTCTAAATCAGCATCAGATTCTGGCCAGTTTGAAGCTTCTCCATCCCATATCGGCTGAACGCATGGAAAGGTATATGGCCGAAGCTTTGGCCGGAGAGCTTAAACGCCACAAGGCTCAAAAGCATCGCACGACCTTCGTACTTCTACACCATCTTAGATCCAAAGGAAGGGTGGTAGGGATCGTCGCAGGGAGAAAAAAGGTTTTCATCCCCGAACTCCTCATGGAGTTGCAGACCTATGCCCCTCTCAGGATGGGCAGAAGGTATCTCTTTAGGGTGAAGAAGGTTAAGTTCGGCGATGCTACGGCGATCTTAGAACCTATACAGGAGATGACTTAGCAGTCATGTATGTTACAGCCCTATAATAACGTACCCTTGCGTTTGCCCATCATAAAATTAAACGACGTTTATAAATCCTATTCGTACGGCGATAAGCGTATAGAAGTTCTGAAAGGCGTACGGCTACGTGTAGCACCGGGGGAGATGGTGGGTATATTCGGTCCTTCTGGATCGGGCAAAAGCACGCTTCTGCACATAATTTCAACTCTGGACTTCGCCGACTCCGGTTACGTGGAGGTCTTAGAAAGGGATATAAACCCAAGGCACTTTTCAGAGGATGATCTGGCTCTCTTCAGGAGGAGGTACATAGGCCTCATATTCCAGTCTCACAATCTGTTTCCAGAGATGACAGCTTACGAGAACGTTTACTTTGCCTTGCGGATGCGTGGTTTTGGCCATAGGGAATCCAAAGTCAGGGCTTTGAATACTCTCAACTCCTTGGGGATAGATAGGCAGGCTCACAAGAACGTGCAGTTCCTCTCCGGCGGCGAGAGGCAGAGAGTAGCCGTGGCCCGCGCCTTGGCGATGGGGGCCGAGATTTATGTGTGCGATGAACCCACCGGTGAGTTGGACAGGGAGAACGCTATAAACCTCATGGAGATACTGGTGTCCTTGGCCAGAGAGGGCAAAACCTTCGTAATAGCTACGCATGATGACAGGTTGTTGCCCTACTTTGACACGGTCTACAAGCTGGAGGATGGGCTTTTACATAGAGTAGAAAAGAAGGAGGTACATCATGGAAAGGCTACAGGAGCTTTTGGACAAGATGGCGACGGAGTTTCCCGGTTACATAGCCGGGGCCATAGTAGATAAGCATGAGGGTCTAACCATTGTGGAGAGCAGGGTAGATGAGGAGTACGAGATCTCCATAACCGCGGCCTACAGCGTGGAGTTGGTTAGATCCCAGAAACGGGCTTTGGAATCGTTGGGTGCCGAAGACGAGGAACCTATAGAGATCTTCTCTTTCACCCGCAACTACATTTTCATATCCAAACCGCTTGGGGATACACCCTTCTACCTGCATTTAGTTCTCCGCAGGTCCAAGGCCGTCTTAGGATTGGTCTTTGCCTTTTTGAAAAAGTACGACAGGCTCCTTACAGAGGCAGCCAGAGAGTGGCAGGAATCTTGATGGATGCTCCGAGGCAAATTTTACGGCATAAGTGACCTCGGACGGGTACGCACACGTAACGAAGACGCGTACCTGATAAACCCTCTAACAGGTCTTTTCGCAATAGCGGACGGGTTAGGGGGTAGAAAGGCGGGAGATTTCGCCTCCAACTATGCCTTGGAGGTGTTGGATGACGAGTTATTCCATCTATTGGAGAGGGGTATGAACCCTAAGGAGGCTCTGAAAGAAGCTTTCCTTCGCACGTCCACAAAGGTGTATGAAAGAGTCAGTACCTCCCTGGAAGTAAGGGGAGCCATGACCACCTTAACGGCGATGCTAATAAGAGAACATAAGTGGTATATAGCCCACGTAGGTGATACACGCATATACCTGGCACGGGGAAAACATCTGTATCTTCTAACGGAAGATGATACTAAAGCCCAGCTCATGGTGAGAAGAGGCCTAATATCACCAAAGGAAGCTTTGAATCATCCCGCACGAAACGTTCTGGTTAGGGCGCTTGGGTCAAGGTCTGTGGTCAAACCCCACTCCTACGAGGGCTACACGGCGAAAGGGGATAGGTACCTGCTGGCCTCTGATGGTCTCTACTCTTATTTCTCTGACGAGGAACTTTTGGAGTTCATGCTCTCCTACGAACCTAAACCTCTCTTAGAGATCCTTAGGGATGAGGCCAATGAGAGGGGCGGCGAGGATAACCTCACGGCTGTGGCTATACTCATAACAGATGCCCCCATAGTGGCCACCCTCCTGGCGCGTTTCCAAAGCATAACCTTAAGGAGATTGGTATGAGTCTGATAGGAAAGGTCATAGACGGCAAGTATAAGATTCTTGAAAAGATAGGCGCCGGTGGTATGGCGGTGGTGTACCGTGGGGAACACGTATATCTGAAACGCCCCGTGGCTATAAAGGTGTTACCTCCGGAGGTAGCTAAAGATAGAAGGTTCGTCGAGAGGTTCTTTAAGGAAGCGGAAACTGCTTCCAAACTGGATCATCCTCACATAGTTAAGATACTGGACTTCGGTGATGAGGATGGACTTTTGTATCTGGTTATGCAGTACGTGGAAGGAGAAACTTTGGAGAGGATCCTCCATGCCAGAGGGAAGTTATCTTTGGAGGAGGCCTTGAGTGTGGCCCTACAGATATTACCGGCTTTAGGTTACGCGCACGATAAGGGTATAGTGCATCGTGACATAAAACCCGGTAACATAATGATAAACTCTAACGGCAAGGCGTATCTTTTGGATTTCGGTATAGCGGCCATGATGGAAGAGGAAATAGGGACGACGTCCGAGGGTAGGAAAGTGGTCGGAACTCCCGAATACATGGCACCGGAACAGTTCAGAGGCAAGGCCGATGCCAGGTCAGACATCTACGCCTTCGGCGTGGTTCTATACGAGATGGTAACAGGAAGGACACCTTTCGGTGATGCTAAGGATCTATACGAGCTGCAGTACAAGGTTTTAAGGGAGGAGATCCCACCTACCGGCGTAAGCGAGCGGCTGGATGAGATTCTAAGGAAAGCTATGCACAAGCTACCTTCCAGGAGGTTCAAAACAGCTTACGATTTCGCCGAGGCTTTGGCGCAACTACCGGAAGCCCGTTCTTTGAACATAGCTTCGGTTAAACCCGTACGGCCCATAGTGGTAGGGGAGGCGGTTACTGTGGATGAGGAAGATCACATGCCCCCGTCTGCACAACGCAAAATTACCCAGTTTATAGAGCTACCTGATGAGGAGGAGTTTGAGATAAAGGAGAAGAGTTTTCCATGGAAGCTACTTTTGAGCCTTATCGCCTTGGCTCTCCTTCTGGTAGGAGTTGCTATTTTCCTTCTGATGAGGTTTGTACTTTAGGAGGTAAAACATGAGAATTGAGGATATAGAACGTATAAGCAGAGAAGAGTACGATTACTACAACCGGATCTATCGCTCCTTTACCAAGGAGGATATGCCTATCCTTTCACCTCAAGAGATAGTGGAAAAGTGCATAGTGGCTGCTCAAGAGGAGTTGGTGAAGGCCAAGGGAGATGCAGTTCTGAAGTCCTATGCGATAAGCGTAGCAGCAAGGGTGTTGGAAGAGATACTAAAAAGGCGAGTTTAGAGAAATACGGTTTTACTGGGCGGATATGCGGCTAAAGCGGCGCTTGAAGGCCAGAGCCAGCAAGGTGAGGAGGACTATGCCATAGACCTTAGCCAAGGAGAGCAACAACGCCATCCACAGGTTCGCATGGATGTAGCCCCGGAAGGGGCTGGAT
>JAADCS010000124.1 GCA_013154295.1 Thermotogae bacterium | reverse complement strand
GATCACCTAACCCTCTTAGTTCATCCGGTACTTCGTACATCTCATTAAATCTGTATTTCCGCATTAGACCGTAGTGCACCTGCAGAAAGCCACAATCCCCCGGTATGCTTGAACTGTCCAAAGGTTCCTTTTCCGTAAGAAAATCCAGAAAGATTTCTGCAAGTATGGACGCGAACCTGTTACCTAATGAGTCATAGGTATTTCTCAAAAGTTCCAAACTGAAAACATCCAATTCTACGAAGGCCTTATACATCCAAAGGTTCATCAAGGTACTTTTTTCACCTCTATCGTAAGATTTCCTCAGTGCGATCTCCCAGCGTAAATCATAGCCTTCAAACTCTCCTGACATGATGGAGAGAAGGAAGCCGTAGATATCCTCCACCACGTCGACGGTAACATGGTGCCTTTGCAAAAGAGAAAAATCTATCTTCCTTCCCATGTATAGGTACGATTTGATAATCACATCACCCAAAATGGAGTTCTTGTATTCACGGCTTCCACATTCTTTGGTAGGATGATCGTTGCCTTTAACATTTTGCAAGATGACCAAAGCACTGTGGGGATGGCCATAGTAAAAGGAGATTATATCCGCTACGAATATCCTGTTTTTAACTCTGCGAAGAATTTTTCGGAGGGCTCGAGAATCACATCTGTAACTGAAAATGTAAGCCTCAAAGAATAGGAAAGCGTTGGGGTTATCTCCCCTCTTTCTCCACATACTCAGGTATATCTCCTGGGTTTTCACATCTCCTATATTTGCTAACGCCTCCAAAACCAAATGCATGTTCTTTGAGGAAAACCTACGCCGAAGACGTTTTTTTGCTTCCTCATATACCAAATAGGCCCTATCTAACTTTAGGAAACCCAACAATTCCATTGACATTCCCGCTTATTATAGCCCTGCAAGGAGATAGGATCCAAGTTGAAGTTAGGAGTATGGAATTTCAGCCAAATACTATTTGTGTTCTTGTAAACGTTCTTTTGAACACGTAGCCCCCTTTCAAAGGGGTACGAAATTCCCTGAGAGATTAGGGAACTATTTTTCACCTTATACAGCCCTAAAAATTTATAAATGGCCTAAAGTTTTAAAATAGCGGGTTATGTGAATGGTTTCACTTGGAGGCCAATTAGCCTCACAGTGAAACCAAAGAGAAAGTCGTAGGGAAACAGCATATCATCTTCCCTCGGTGATAATGTTTCCCTGTTCATGCCAAATCCCCCCTTTAATTTTCTCCTGTCAGCCTCGGTTCTTAGGATCTTGCCCTTCCTCTTATTACGATCCAGGTTTAAAATTTTTTTCTCAATGAGGAGAGGAGGACTATGGGATACCATTCTATCCGATCCCCAACTCCGTGGTATTTTAGAAGAAGGTTTTGAAACTGATTTTTTAAAAGCGAGAGAAAAGGCTAAAGAACTCTTTTGGGAGAGACAGGATATCCCTTCCCTAACACTTTGGGAGATTTTGGGTCCTTTGAATTGGTTTTCGTCCCCCTATGAAGCGAATATTCAGATAGCCATACATGAGAGATTTGGTTTCAAAGCTCCTTCGCTTTTAAGGTCGGTTAAAACGTTTATGAATCCCCAGGCATCCCGTAATTTCCCTACCGCATCCTGGTATATGGAGGCTTTTTACAACGCTAAGCCTCCCAGAGATCTTCTGTACACCGGTTACCATACTCTTCATACCGTTTCCCATAGCCTGTCGCTCCTCCCTCCCCCCCAAACCGTCTCCGATTTCCCCCATTTCGTAAAGGTTTTCCACAAGATGTACATTTATCTATACAAATTGGCCTTGGGTTTTGATATTTTAAAGGAGATGGAGGTTCTAATCAAAGAGTTTGAAAGGGCTGGTGGTTACGATGATCTCTCGATTGTGGTCTATTCCCTTCTAAGTGGAGATGATTCTTACTTAATACGCTTGCGAAACTTTTCCTACTATATAGGAAATGCTGTGAAGTACGTTTTGGCTGAGGGAGTTTTAGCATTCTTGAAAGGCGGAGACTTTAACACTCACGGACATCCTGTTTTGGAACAGCTTAGAGATCCCAAAAGGATAATCTATCCGGCTCTCAAATTTCCCATAAGGTTAGCCAATGCCATGATAAAAGGGGATCCCTTCTTTCTACTCTCAGGCGAACCCCGTATAATCAAAGCGTGGAAGGAGATCCGCCTCGTTCGTCATTATTCCTCATTGAAGGTGTTGGCTTTCTTCAAGGTTGGAGGGTTCTTGGGGGTAGGGGGCAGAAAGTTCGTTCTGGATAACGCTCATCTCATATTTCCTAAAAGTCCCAACCCCCGTAAGACGACCTACGATTACCTATCGCGCTTAGGTAAGATGCTATACATCCCTTGCAACGTTAGAGAAGCCGTTTTACATGGGGTTTTACTTTCTAACGTCGAGGAACCTTGGGCGGAGTTCTTGCGTAGAACGATTAACTCCGTTCCGCATTCAACGGCTAAGCCTTAGTTTCCTATGACCATATCGCTTTAAACTCTGTTGCATCTATCTTAAGTGGAGATCAAAGGAACGAACGTGATTAAAACTAATCAAAACTGGATATGTAAGATACAGATGATCATTTCATCAACTATCCATAGAATCTTGGATAGACTCATCATTTATAAACGTGGGCATTAGAGTAGCTGTTACCTACGAATCTTCAGCCATAAAATTCCAGTTATGGACCGTGTATGGATTGAGGATATAGGCCAACATGTGGGAAAGAAGGTCGAAATAAGGGGCTGGCTTTTTAACAAAAGATCCTCTGGAAAGGTAAAATTTTTGATAATCAGAGATGGAACAGGCTTTCTGCAAGCTGTCATGGTGAAAGGGGATGTTTCAGAGGAGGTTTTTGAAAGATACGGGGAGTTATCTTACGAGGATGCCGTTGTGGTTTTCGGTACGGTGAAAAGGGAAAACCGTGCACCGGGGGGGTATGAACTTCTTCTTGAAGATATACACATACATGCCAAGGCTCTCGACAGCTTCCCCATACCCAAGGTAAGGCCGGAAAATATACCCGATGTGGGCAAGCTTTTTCGTTACAGACATCTTTGGATAAGATCAAGGAAACAATGGTCAATTCTCCGTATAAGGGACGAGGTGGAGAGTGCCATACACGACTTCTTCGCTCAACGGAGGTTCAGGCGTTTTGATCCTCCGATATTTACACCGGCATCGGTGGAGGGGACAACCACCCTCTTTCCAGTTCCATACTTTGATGAGGGGGAGGTCTACCTGACCCAGTCAGGCCAGTTATACTTAGAAGCTGGAGCTATGGCTTTAGGTAAAGTATATTCCTTCGGTCCTACTTTCAGGGCAGAAAAATCTCGTACCCGACGCCACCTTACGGAGTTTTGGATGGTAGAGCCAGAAGTAGCATGGGCCACGCTCTCCGATATAATGGATCTCGCCGAAGATCTTTTGGTATACATAGTGGAGCGAGTGTTGGAAAACCGCAGGATGGAACTGGAAATATTGAACCGAGATATATCCAGGTTGGAAGTCATCAAGAAACCCTTTCCCCGAATAACTTACGACGAGGCAGCCTCTCTCCTTTTAGAGGCGAAGCGCAAAGGTACCCCCATAGACTTTGAATACGGTAAAGATTTTGGAAGTGATGAAGAAAGTCTAATATCCCATAGGTACGATCGTCCTGTGATGATAACCCACTATCCCAGAACTATAAAACCTTTCTACATGAAACCGGACCCTAAAGATCCCTCTAAAGTGTTATGCGTCGATGTTTTGGCTCCTGAAGGTTACGGCGAGATTATCGGAGGCAGTCAAAGAGAGGATGATTACGAGGCTCTTTTAAGAAGGATACGTCAGGAGGGGCTTCCGGAGGAGGAGTACTCCTGGTACCTTGATCTTCGCAAGTTTGGATCCGTACCTCACTCTGGATTTGGCTTAGGTATAGAAAGGACGGTGGCGTGGATAACCGGAGTTTCCCACGTGCGAGAGGTTATACCGTTCGCTCGTACGCCGGAGAAGGTAAGACCGTGAGGTAGAGAATGCCTGCAACCGTTAGTTTTTTTAGAAAACTTGAAAATGCTTTTAAGAGGCAGGATTTGGATGAGATAGTCGCTCTGGGTGTACGTATGATACACATGGGATGGTATTCACGCCTTGACTGGTTCATGGATAGGTTAATAGCTCTCTACTCCACCTTACCACCAGAGAAGAGGAAAAAACTCAATGAGGAAAGGATCATAAACCTCTTTTATGTGGCTATGTATGTTTTACGGGACATGGAACCCGACAAGGCTTTACCCTACATCAGAGGGAAGGAAAGTCTAATAGAGAAACGGATCTTCCACGAATACTTAGGTAACAATCCCATGGCGTATCGCTATCTCTTAAAGTTTGCCAAAACGTCGCCTCCCAATTTTTGGGTAGACATACGTAAACTCTACTTTCGGATATACAAAGGATCCAAAATCAATCCCAAGGATTTAGAAAACCTTCAGACGAGCGAAGATGAACTGGAGTTCGTGGCTCAGGTAATAATGAAAGGTTATGTGTTAGCTCTGTATCATCTACTTTATGAAGAGATAAGCGAAAAAGTATTTGAGGACATAAAACGAATATTGCTTTACGGTTTGAGTGAAAACTACGACCATACTACCGCTCGCCTCCTCCAGGTTTTCGTGCCGTTAGCTTTCTCCTTGGGTAAAGAAACATTAGCTCGAAAGCTGACCCAGGCTGCCATATCCACGGCTGAGACGGAGAAAAACCGTTACATGTATGAGTGGTTCAACCTGTACAGTATGGCTCTTGAGAGAAAAAATGGCCTCCTAAAGGATAAGATCGTCCTCTACCGGAGCAAAGGCTATATAGGTCATGAAGTGTTGGCTTTAACTGTACTTAGAGCACTCGAGGGTGAAAATCCAGAGTTAAACGGTAGGTTGAAGCACCTGATCGATAGGTATTGGCACAGACACACCTTTAAAATGGCCAACATACTAAGTGGCGGAAAGCACCTATAGAATAGAAACTGATGCCTGCCTCCTACGACTTTATAAAAAGATTGGAGCATACTCTACGGTCGTTTAATCCTCAAGATCCGTCTCAAATTTACAGGATGTTCGACCTGCTCCTGATAATGCATAATATGGGTTGGTGGAAAAAATTCGGTTGGTTCTTAAATGAGATACTAAAATTAACCAAACAGCATTGGGAGGAGTTTCCTGAACGTGTAAAGAGAGATATAACCTTTGCTAAACACTACTTTCTCATAGGTTACTATCTCATAGGTCGTATGGACTCCAGGCGGGCTTTCCAACATCTCAAGAAGTTAGAAAAGGTGAGTACCCCTTATCTGATAGCCTCGGCTCGTCGTCTCTTTTATCTGTACCTTGGGCATCATCCACTTGCATACAAGTACGTTCAGCTCGGCAAAAAACTGGCCAAAGAGAACACTGTCCTCATGTGGGAGGATTGTAGACGTGCTTTCTTTCTGATGTGCGGGGGAAAGGATCCCCGGAAGTACGGGATAGATCCCGCGGAATGCGGGAAGGAGTACGCCAACGCTTACCCGGCTGTGGAGGAAACTCCGGAGATGACCTTTTTGGTTAGGACCCATATAAGGGCCTTTGCCATACTTATGGGTTTTCTACCACTCACCACGGAGAGTCTGCAGGATCTCATGAGAGGGGTGAAGTTGGGTTTTGATAAGAACTATGACCACGTAACCTTAAGAATTCTACGCGCTTTGGTGCCACTTTTGAACGCCGATCCCTTCACTCGACACTTTGCGGGTCGTATGCTCAGAGCTGCCAAACACACTTCCAAAACCGAGGGGAGTAGGTACATGTATGAATGGTTTGAGCTCTATGAGATGGCCTTTAAGGGAGAGGCTCCCAACATAGAACGGAAGATAAGGTTTTACGAGAGCAGAAAGTTTATAGCTCACGAGATATTGGCCCGTTTAATAGCTGCTCACCTTGGAATAAATCCGGACCGTAACCTATCCGAAGCGAAAGCTAAAGCCCAGAGGTACTGGCAGAGATGCGTTTTACGCATAGGTGATCTCCTGTTTGCCCCCATACAATAATGCCTTGGAAAAGCTCATTCTTGGTGTAATACAAGGTGTGACTGAGTTTCTACCCGTGTCATCCTCCGGCCACTTGGTACTTTTAAAACATCTAATAGGTTTTAGAAGTGAGGGAGCTTTCTACGAAGTATTTCTACACTCGGCCACTTTTCTGTCGGTCGTGTTCGTATTACGTCACAGCATATTCTCTCCTGAAGTTTTCCTAAGATACCTTAAACTTTCCTTTGTGGCAACTCTACCATTGGTTCTGGTAGTCCCCTTCGCCTCCTCTATAGAGAGGACATTTGATGAACCTAGGATACTTCCCTTTACTTTTTTATTTACCACCATAGTTCTACTTTCGACCCGTTTTCTTAGGATAGGTAATCGCAAGGCTAGGTTCTATGATGCCTTTATTTTGGGAATACTTCAAACCTTGGCTCTGCTACCAGGAGTATCTCGTAGCGGTATAACCATATCCTCTGGATTATGGCGTAGACTTTCACCGGATGAGAGCTTTACGCTATCCTTCTGGATGTTCTTACCAGCGGCATTGGGATCCTTCATCTTTGAAGCACCAAAAGTGAAGGATGTTTCTCTATCCCCTTGGGATGGAGTAGTATGGATCATTACCTTTGCAACAGGGGTGCTAAGTCTTCAACTACTGAGAAGACTTTTAGTTTCGGAAGGGAGATTTTGGGTGTTCGGTGTATATACTTTAACGATAGCTATAGTGACAGTTTTTCTTTTTTACTGATTGAAAGCCTTGATCTGTCCTTTAAACATTCTTCGGAATTGTCAAGGATAGATTTTTTCCCAGAAGTTATGCGTTCAACGCCCCAACCTTTCACCAATAGGGACACGATAACAACAACATTCGTAAAAGAGCTAACGCAGCTGCCACACTAATAAGGACAACGGGGTTTATAGGGTATGCAAGGCACGATAGAGGGATGGAGCGATCGTTGCTCTTTCACCACAGCTTGATCTTTATCCCTCATAAAAATCCCACCATCTAACTAGCGATTAACATTTCAAAGAAATCATTTGGTGGTTTCACTTGGAGGCTGTTTGGCCTCACAGTGATACCAATCTCAAGTACACCTACTATGCGAAGGAGACAGTCCCGGTAAAAGCGAATTGACACGCGATCCACGATCTTACGAAGCTGGGGGTCATTCATGTTCTCCTGAAGTGCCTCTATCTCATCTTCAGGAATTCCTATCATGCTCGCAACTTGCCCAAGAAAAGGAAGGATAGGGAAAGAATATGAGGAGGGACAACCAGTTTATGTATCCGGTTTATTCGCTCTGTCCGGTCTATCCGCCGTGTCCGGCTTATCCGCTTTGTCCGAAGTGTCCGCCTCACTCTTCGCCAACACCCCGTTCTTTATCACCGTCATCTTCTCGCCATCGTAAGAGAAAATATTTATGTCCGTCTCCGCCAACTTCTCCAAGGCAGCGCTATCTACGAACCTCGCCAGTAGCCACTTCTCTACGTTCTCACCCTTCACCT
>JAADCS010000035.1 GCA_013154295.1 Thermotogae bacterium | reverse complement strand
GACGAATGTCCAATAGCGACAGCTGTCGGTGTAGAGGTATCTGAAATGTATTTTAAACCTTCCCTTTCCCCTGATGTAGAACACCAAGTACTTGCCCCAGTCTAGCAGGTCAGGGGGATAGTCGTAGAGATCACTCCCCATCTCAGGCATGAAGAGTCTTGTCTTCCACCCTCTATCGTAGTACCCCCACTTGCCCTTGAGGTGTAGAGGTTTGTAGCCGTCCAAGATCTTCCACTCTCCCTTAGGTGTGGGGATGCTATCGCTAACGGGTAGGGTGTCAAAGTTTGCTATTCCCCATCCCCCGTACTCGTACTTCACAGCCCCCCAAGCCTTTAGGAGGCTGTCCAACATCTTGCTCTCATCAAGTTGAGAAAGAGCGAAGTAAAACAGCATAAGGTAGGATTATACAGCGAAAGTGGAAAGTGTGAGAAATTATAGTCTTCTACAACAGTCCGCAATATACAGTCTTCTCCTTCATAACGGTCCGCAATATAATATGAGGTTATGAGGAAGTTAGAGGTAAAGCATAAGGAGAAGCTGAACGAGATAGTAAGGAAAGGAGTAGAGAGGAGAGACGAGATGCTGCAGGCGGTAGTGATAAAGCTGGTAGAGAGCGGGATGACAGCGAAGGAGGCAGCGAAGAGGTTAGGGATAAGTGAGAGGAGCGTGAGGAGATGGGTAAAGAAGTGGAACGAGGAAGGTAAGATAGAGGGAACGAAAAGAGGGAAACATCCGAAGACGAGTCATCTAAGCGAGGAGCAAATAGAAGAGCTGAAAAGGATACTGGAGAAGAAAGAGTGGTGGAGTCATGAGGAGATAAGGGAGCTGATAAAGAAGAGGTACGGGGTAGAGTACCATCCGGAAGGGTTAAGGAAGCTGCTAAAGAGGATGGGGATGAAGTACGTGAAGCCGTACCCGATAGACTACAGGAGGCCGGAGGGGGCGGAGGGGACGCTGAAAGAGAGTTTGAGATTGGTAATGGAGGAGTTAGAGGATGCGGGGGTGAATATAGAGGACATAGTGATAGGGTTCATGGATGAGACATCGCCGGAGTTAAGGAGCAACACACAGAGGGTATGGACGTACAGGGAGAAGGTAAAGATGGTAAAGAACACAGCGGACAAGTGGAGGGCAAACGTGATAGGGTATTACGCTATAAACGGCAAGAGCGTGGAGGGGTATCTTGAGAGGAGCACAGCGAAGGAGATAGCCAAGTTCTTGGAGAAGATCAAGGAGGCTAACAAGGATAAGAAGACCATAATCGTTGTGCTGGATAACTTTCCCTCTCACAGGTCTAAGACAGTTAGGGAGAAGGCCAAGGAGTTAGGGATAAGGTTGGTCTATCTTCCTTAAGCGTGTTGTGAGTGTGTCGTTTATCAAGTCCAAGGAGCAGCTACGTAAGGTCGTTATGGACGCTTTTAGACAAAAAGCTAATAAGATTTCCTATGTTAGGGAATGGTTGTTGGCTTTCCTGCTCGCTATGTATCACCTGCTTTTTAACGGACTGTCCAAGGGATGAAAACTATCAAATACCTCATCACCGAACCCCTATATAATATAAAGTTATGCTGTGGCTGATAGCAGTTAGTCCAAACGCCAATTTGGATGGGCTTAATCTCTTTATTAAGGAGGTTAGGGGGGGGGGTAGTGTATTATAACTACCTCTGCACGTACGGCAAATCCAAACGCTGCGAATGTCCCAAAGGTAAAAAGTGTTCTATACTCCTAACACCTGAAGATACAGCACGCTACGAGCTGATGAATGAGCTGGTTTGTGGGCCTATACTGGATGAGCCTGCCGTTATACACTTTCCAGACTCCTTTCCGCAGATAAACGTGGTTATATCCGATGAATGTCCTACAGGTAGTAGTGACTATGATGATGATGGTGGTGGTGGTGGTAGTGGTGGTGACGGCGGCAGCGGTGATGATGAGGGCGGTGGCGGTGATGCATCTCCCCCTCTATGTTTGGATAGTACGATCTATGAAGAGAGGATAGGTTCTTATAGACTGGGTTTGTACTTCAAAGAGCCTAGCAGCCCCGATCCGGCTTTACCCGTAGTTCTTCTAATTCACGGTATGGGTTCCCAGTGTGGTAGGTGGGATGACTATTATGCTCGTTGGTTTGCTCGAGATGGCTACCGTGTAGCGGCGGTTAATCTGTTCCCGCACAACACAGATGCCCCGCCGGAGGTTCGCGGATGGATGTTCCATCCAAATGGAATACATCTTAATAAGTTTATAGATACACTACATGCCTATATAAACAGAAACTATCACGGTTGGAACAACAAGATCATCGCCGTTGCTCATAGCAGAGCAGGATTGGAGATGGAGGATGTTCTGTATATAAGGCACAATACGCATATTGATGGAGTTATAGCCTTAGCAACTCCCTTCTATGGCTCTAAAATAGCGGATATAGGTGTGGGATTTTGCACTCGCGATATAGTGCCTTACATCGCATGCAGCCGTTACCTGTTTACCCCTGTATACTTCCCTTGTGTAAGCGCGGTAAAGTTTATACGAGATGTTTTATGCGATAGTTTCCCCCCTGACATGTATATCTTAACCACCCCCGCTATTAATAACTGGCGGAAAAACGCCCATGTGGATGATCGGATAGACACTAAACCTGTGAAGTTTCACATAGGTATAGGATGGACACCTGAGTGGAAGTGTAGTCCCTTTGAAGACCTAAATCAAGCTGGGTGTGTTGTAATAAAATATTTACAGTGGGGTGGATGCAACGATGGAGCCGTCACCTTTTCAACTAACTATGACAGATGGAAAAACTTTAGGTATCGTACATTCATATTCTCACAAGCACCGGATAATTTTAAGCATCTCTGCTCTGGAGATCCCCAAGTGTGGGAAAAGGATCATACACAGATAGTCGAATCGCAAGAAGTATATTCCGATGTAGAAAGAGAAGTACAGTATATAGATACTTTCGGCATTTATCTTTCCGAAGGAGGTAGACCGTTCTCTTTCCCGAAGGCTTTGCCAGAAGAGTATCCTGTGGAGGTTTATAGCAGATCGTTCCTAACGCTTGTTGATACCAGCTATCTATTCGTGAATTTGGACATGGGAGAAGATTCCATACTGGTATGGAGCAAAAAACCCCTGGAGTTTAACTACGCCGCTGCAGTAGATTCACAGAGGTTAGGAAGGGGCAAGTTGTATGAAATCCACAGTCACCTCTCAACTTTTGGTATCAAGACCTCCAGAATAGACGATGGATCCGATGAGCTTGAGGGCCACACTTCAGATTCGCATACCAGCCCGGTGGCGATTTTCTTTACCGATGGGGAACCTCTGTACGTGTGGCTCAATAAAAGTGTTTATTTAGAAGGAGAGCCTATATATATAAAGATACGGTACCCGGGAAAAGATACGCTATATGCCACCTTCCTCAACCTATCGAGAAGCAGAGTGTATTGGGTAGATGGTTTCTATGAAAGGGGAGATACCTCTATAGCTGTAACTTCGCTACCTTCGGAAGGGCTATATAAGCTCTTCGTCTTCTCCTTTAAGAGAGGGATGAACGGAGATACTATAGCTCCTCGCACGGCGATAGCCACCATAGTGGTAGTTAAAAGCAAAGAAAGGGTAATTGATGTTCTTATGGGCAAATATTTGGAAAAAGGAGAAGAAGGCTCACATCATAGGAACGATGCTACTCCCGCATCCTCAACCACACAGGGTAACTATCTACGCGTACATTTAAAGAAAGGAACATACACTATATATAACGCTAGCGGTCAACGCCTTAAAACGGGACATGTTAAGGATGGTCTCGTACCCCTTTCAGGCTTGAAGCGCGGAGTCTTCTTCGTGATCGTAGGAAATAAAGTTTACAAAATCGTAAGATGATGACGAAAAGAGGGATCTTAGTTATCTTCGTAGCTGTTTCTGCGGCCCTAAGTTTTGGGTGTCGCAAAGAGAAAGAATATGCGGGCTATCTTGACCCCAAGCATGTACGGTTATTCGCCCGTCCCGGAGAGTGGTGGGAGGGACACGACGTCACCGAGATGCCCGATGGCCGATACGTCGTCACAGGTGTGAGGGACTTCGCCGGTGATAGCATGATGATCCCCGTAATCGTCCTTAGTCCGTCCGGGGATTCTCTTGGACTGTTCTACATAAAAGACAGGGCCCGAGGAACCAACGTGGTAGCTCTACCTGGCAACAGGGTGGCTTTGGAGAATAACATAGGGAGTGCTCACATCGTATCTTTAACGGATGGATCCATAGAAAGCCACTTGGAATTTGGAAACTTCCGGACCACCAAATATGATAATGATGCGTTAGTTTATGATAGTAGCAGCAATTCGTTGATAACCTTATGGAGAGATGATGGGTTGTGTTTGCATCAGGTTTTTCTTGACGGCAGCGACGGATGGTTGGCCTGCTCCGGTATTGACAGCCGAATTGTCTATATGAAAGAGGTAAAGGACGGGTATATCGTTCAGGGTACAGCGTTGGGTGGGGTTTTCTTTTTCAAAGTAAACCGAGTAGGGGAAGTTAAGTGGAGTAGAGAGGTGGAAGTTCCTCTACTGGCTGTGCACCTTGAAGACTTTGAGATAACGGACGATGGCAACATCCTACTCGCCATAGAGTCCGGTAACCTTACACCCACGGTTGTAAAAATGGATACTCTTGGAAACATCCTATGGGTCAAGGACTACGAGTATCCCGGCGGAGATATAGATCGGATGAGGGTTATCAGCTTTAAGATTGTGCGCATCGCTCCGAAGCGGTATTTCTTAGTGGCCACCAACGTTCAGTGTGGGCACTGTATAAGCGTAGTCAAGATAGACGGCGAAGGGAACGTTCTGATGGCTAAGAATTACATATGGCATAGTTTTCACTGGATGTGGAACGCTATCCGCACGAGCGATGGGAACGTTTTGATAGTGGGTACGTCTAAAGAGGACTCCACCAGCTACCTATTCCTTTTGAAGCTGGATCCTAATGGGAATTCGATATGGTAGAAATAAAAGGAGGTAAAAGATGATGATATGGCTTATAGGAGGTTTAAATCTTCTGACTCCGGAGGAGTTGCTAAACGCAGCTCTGTACAAAGGAAAGGGGCAAGTGGGTATCACCACCCTGTTCGTACCTGACAACGGTCACTTTACAAAAGACGGACTCTTCGTTTCAAGCAACGGTCAGGTACGCGTTTTGAAAGATGGTTCCATTGAGATCTCGGGTGTGAGGTTAAGGCTCGTAGGAGCGTCGCCGAAAAAGATAATCCCCGAAAACCGTGAAGGTAAGTTCGCGTACTTCGGACCGCGGAAGGTAGTATCCCACCTTCCAACCTATCGGACCATCCGATATACGGAAGCCTATCCGGGTATAGACTTCGTTTTCAACGGTCTAAGGGACGGATCTTTGGAATACTACTTCCACTTAAAAGCCGGAACCAATCCCGACAACATCATCCTGGAAATTCCAAACGCCGAGTTAAGCATAGCATCCCACGAGGTGAAGGTATGGAAAAAGGGAGAGTTGGTCTTTACTATCAAGGATGTGAAGGCCTTTCAAGGAACCAGAGATGTAGCCATTTCTTTTGTAAAAATCTCTGAAAACCGTATAGGCTTTAGAGTTCAGAATTACGATCCCTCCTTCCCTCTGGTTATAGATCCAACCGCCATCTTGGCAGGTCCAAACGCCGACTACGCTACCCATATGGCAGTGGATGAGAATGGCAACGTGTATGTTACCGGTCATACGAGGGATTACCTGAACTTTATCGGTGGATATGATAGGATACACGGAACCGCAGTAATGGACTCTTTATCAGTTTTTGTAGCCAAGCTTTCTCCGGATTTAGGAACGGTTTTGGCCAACGTTATCATATCCGGCAGTAGTCAAGATTATGGTTGGCAGATTCTCCTTGCTGGCGATGGCACTTTGTACGTGGGTGTCTCCTCCAAATCGGACGATTATGCACCATCGCGCACATTCTTTGGCTCCACAGCTACCGGCAATTTCAACGCCGCCGTAACGCGTTTGGATACTTCCTTGATGACCCATCTGGGTACAGCTATAATATCAGGTGTGGACCATGACCTCTTCCGCGGTATGGCCTTAGGCCCCGATGGCTCTTTGTACGTTGCAGGTTATACTTACAATGCCACCAACTTTGCTCCCTCAAGAGTGGTACACGGTGTAATAAATAACATAGATGCCTTCGTAACGCGTTTAAGCCATGATCTATTCACCCACATAGAAACCGCCATAATCGGTGGATCTTCCAACGAAGGATGTTATGGGTTAGCCGTAAATTCGAGTGGGGTATATATAGTAGGTTTGACCAGCTCAAGTGATATAGCACCTTCCAGAATCATATGGGGCACCAGCGGAGGTTGGGACGCCTTCGTTACCAAGCTATCTTTGGACCTTTTTGACCATATAGGCACCGTGCTGGTGTCAGGATCTTCGGATGAAGCTTTTTATGACGTAGATTTTGACACCGATGGAAATCTAATTCTTTTTGGTATAACTACCGATCCCTCAAATCTCTCAATAAGTCGCACGATATGGGGTACCCCTGGTTATTCAGACGTTTTCCTGACCCGCATGACCTCCAATTTAGCTACCCACATGGCAACCACGGTTGTAGCCTCGCCCGATAGTGCTCGGATCAAATATCGTAGCATGGATGTTCAGGGCGATTCTGTATATGTGTACTTTAAGATGCAGGACCCTTCTGAATGGGGAGGAGGAGCATGCACCTCCTGCGATGTAGGAGCAGGTGGAGGCACTTCAGATGGCATGGTCGTTGGACTGACTACGGACCTCTCCACATGTTTGGGTAAATCCGTCGTAACGGGGGGCGCGTGGGAGTTTCCCTATTCTATGGAAGTATACGGAAGCGATATTTACGTGACTGGCTTAACCCAAGATTTTGATAGCACTCTTGTATCAACATATCCTCCTCCTATAACGGTGTTTGGCTACCCATGGTACTACGATGGGTATCTTATCAAAGTTCGACCGAGATGTTTGGTCGGTGTTCAAGAGCGCTCTAACGGATGGGGCATGAGTATAGTAAGGATAGTTTCTAACCGCTTAGAGGTCGTTCTCCGGAGACCTACCTATGTTGGATGGGATGCCTATAACGGGGACGGTCGTCTTATAAAAAGTAACTCTGTTGGATACCTACAGCCGGGTAAATATACCTTTCCTTTGGAGATTGAAGGGGTAAAGGTGCTCCTTGTTAAGGTACGCGTTGGAAACCGTATATACGTACTTAAGACTATCAAGCGTTAAAAATGACCAAAAAGGACGGGGGAAGATCCCCGTCCTTTTTGGTACTATTTAACACCATCCACATACCAAGAATAAAAGGCTGTGGGATTTTGATAAGCTCCTCCTCAAACTCGTCCAAAGAGTTGAAAACCTTGTTAGCCAACTCTTGGCGTATGACTCTCCATAAAGCCTCCGCAGGATTAACCTCCGGTGTATAGGGAGGAGTGTTGATAAAGGAAAATCTGAAACCACCTTCCCTTTGCACAGCCTTATGGGCACTGGCGTTATCCCACACTATCAC
>JAADCS010000049.1 GCA_013154295.1 Thermotogae bacterium | reverse complement strand
CGGTGTAGATGTGCACCAGGCCGAGCTTATCCTTCCACGCCACGCGAGTTCACCCGATGGATATAATTGCCAGGGGTTTTAAAGGGTGTTGATTGGAGGGGACTTTGCAGTTTCTAAAACCAATCCAAACGCCCCAAAGTAAACGTTATATATCCCCCAAGGTCATAAATTATAGGTCTCGAACCATGCATGGGTATTCAAATTACAGTGAAGCCGATACGAGAAGTAAGCTGATTGATCCTAAACTCCACGAGAGTGGATGGGATGAGGACAAAATCAGACGAGAGTATGTTATCTCCGTGGGCAGAATTCTCAACAGCGATGGGAGCAGAACTTCCCCCAAGAGAGCTGATTACGTTCTATTCCATCCCGACTTTCGGGGACATATAATAGCTGTTGTGGAGGCAAAAAAGGCCAGTGAAGACCCGTACTTAGGATTAGAGCAGGCAAAGGGATATGCAAAAGCCCTAGATGCTCCCTTCGCATATGCCACCAATGGGTTGAAGATAATTGAGTATGACTTCTTTACAAAGCAGACCAGAGAACTGGATGCGTTTCCTACACCCGAAGAGCTATGGGATAAATACACTAAGAGAAAAGGCCTCGATGAAGCCATAAAACGTATAAAATCAAACCCTCTCGAAGTTCCGTTTTATGTTCGCGACAAGAAGCCTCGGTATTACCAGGAGGTTGCCGTTAGACGTACGATAGAGGAGATACTCCTCGGAAGAAAACGGCTCCTGCTCACGATGGCAACAGGAAGCGGAAAGACGTTTGTAGCATTCCAAATAGCATGGAAGCTCTATCAGAGCGGCTTCTTGAAAAAGATACTCTTTGTGGTAGACAGAGTTTACCTGCGCGGACAGGCGTACAATGCGTTTGAGGCCTTTGGAAACGCACGCTGGGAGCTCAAGGGAGACAATATTAACTTCGCCAAGGATGTATATTTTGCAACGTATCAGACTTTGTATTCAGAGAAAAACGGTAAGAGGGTCTATCAGCATTTTGATCCCGATTACTTCGACCTCGTAATAATAGACGAGTGCCACCGCTCGGGCTGGAACAGATGGCACGACATCCTAAAGTACTTCGGCAATGCGATTCATCTCGGCCTAACTGCAACGCCGAAGAGGAGCGATAACGTTGACGTTTACAAGTACTTTGGTGAGCCAGTCTATGAGTACAAGCTCGCCCAGGGCATAGAGGATGGTTACCTTGCTCCGCCAGAGGAGATTATAAGGGTTTACACCAACGTGGATAAAGAGGGCAGAATAACTTTCAAAGAACTCAAAAGCGCAGGTGTTCAGCTGGAGATACCTGAGGGGGCTGAACTTAAGGAGTATTACACTGCAGAAAAGTTTGAAAAGAGCATACTGCTACCAGACAGGACTAGGGCAATAGTGAGGTGGATAGCGAAGTTCCTTGAGGATACTGATCCATTTGCCAAGACCGTCATTTTCTGCCCGACTCAGAGACACGCGAGGGAGGTGGCGGCACTCCTAAACGACTATTTCAATCCGAAGTTCCGCGTTGACAACTACGCTTATCCAATAATCTCGGACGATCCCGAGGCCCATCGGGTCCTTAGGAACAGCTTTGCAAACGCTGAAGAACAGTTCCCAGTAGTGGCGACGACCGTTGACGTGCTGAGCACTGGAATAGACGTTCCACCGATAAAGAACATCATCTTTCTGAAGCATATCGGCTCGAAGGTCGAGTTCCACCAGATAATCGGAAGGGCCTCAAGGCTGTATGACAGAACTAGGAAGTTTACGTTCAGGATCATAGACTTCACCGGGGCAACGAGGCTCTTTGACAGCTGGGACTTTCCCAAGTTCAAGCCCGACAAAGATAGACCAACCGATTGGTACCTTAACATGCTTATAGTCGACGACGAGACTCTAAAACCCATTAAAGGAGCCGACGTTGTGGTTCATATCAAACCCGGAAAGCCCGTTCATATAGTTGCTGACGATAAAGGCAGAGTTTTCCTGAGCAACGTTCCGAGAGAGGCTGTATTCGTTGATATACGAGCGAGTGGCTACAGGCCGAAGAAAACTCACATCTCGACGTTTCCAAGACCGGATAATCAAGCAACGGTAACACTCAGAAAGCTTAAGCCAGAGAACAAGGCCCCAATAACGGTCAGCGGCATCAATGTCTACATCCAAGAAGAGAACAAGATAAAAATAGAGATCAAGGGCAACAAGATTCTTGAAGCCGAGTACGTAAAGTACACCAAAGAGCAAGTGAAGAGAAGGGTTACCAGCTTAACAGACCTAAAGAAGATATGGCTAGACAGAAAGGCGAGGCTCAGATTCAAGAAAGACTTGAAGGACGCAGGCATAGATCTTAAGTTGCTCTCACTTATCGAGAAAGTTCCCGAGGCGGATGAGTTCGATCTTCTAGCGAATCTGCTTTTTGACGCCCCGATAGTTTCAAGGGACGAGAGAGCGCACCTGTTCCTTGAGCTGAAGAAGGAGTTCATGGACAAGTTCGGCGAGAAGGGCAGGGAGATAATCCTCGACCTCATAGACCACTACCGCCTCTACGGCCTGAGCGAGATTGAAGATCCAAGGATTTTTGAACTTCCGGAGTTCAAGGCCTACGGTGGGCTGAAGGGCATTGCCAAGCTGTTCGGCGGAGGGAAAGGCCTTCGCAAAGTCCTGGAGGAGATTGAAAAAGGCCTGTACGCCGATTTAATGGAGGGATGATTAATGGAGAGGCAAACACTTGCGAATAGAATCGAGCACATCTATGAGATAATGCGGGCCGAGGGGCTCTCAATTCTCGATTACGTTGAACAGCTCTCATGGATGCTTTTCCTTAAAATTCTAAGTGATAGGGAGGAAGAGAGAAAGCTCGAAGCCGAGCTAAGGGGCGAGAGATACCGGCCCGTGATAAAGGAGGAGTACCTCTTCCACAACTGGCCGAAGCGCTTCGGCGTTGACAGCCTGAAAAAGGTAAAGGACGTAAAGGCATTCTACGACTTCATAGCGAATGAGCTCTGGCCCTACCTCAGCTCCCTCGGCGGGAGCGACGAGCTCAACAAGATAGGGGAGATATTCTCCAACGTCACGCTCAAGGTTCACGATCCCCACAACCTGCTTGAGATATTCCAGAACCTTGAGGACATCAGAACCGATGAGGAAGATACTCAGATAATGTCCCAACTCTACGAGGAAACCCTGATGCTCATGGGCCGTGAGGGAGGAGCGGCCGGCGAGTACTACACTCCCAGGCCCATCGTGAGGTTCATGGTCAAGGTCATTGATCCAAAGATAGGAGAAACCGTGTTCGATCCCTTCTGCGGCTCCGGCGGTTTCCTCATCGAAGCCTACAACCACATGTACAAGCAGGCCAAAACGGCGGAAGACCTCAGGAAGCTTGAGAAGGCCTTCCACGGCCAAGAGCTGAAGGCCCAACCCTATCTAATAGCGAACATGAACACCCTCCTCCACGGGGTCAATGCGAAGCTCGTGAAGACCGACACCTTCAGCGAGGACCTCCACAGCCCGGGTGAGCTTTACGATGTAATCCTTACGAACCCGCCATTCGGAGGAAAGGTTGCCAAAGCAAATCAAGATAATCTACCAGTCAAAACCAGTAAAACTGAGCTTGCCGCATTGCAGTATGTAATGAAAAAAGTCAAACCTGGAGGAAGAGTGGGAATCGTTCTCCCTGATGGCGTTCTTTCAAATATTACCAAAGCTTTTGTTAGGGTGAGAAAGGAACTTCTTGAAAAGAACAACGTTTTCGCCATAGTTAGTTTACCACAGGGTGTTTTTGCCAATGTTGCCCCCAAACAGAATTCTCCAGGCCCCAAGACCAGTCTGCTATTCTTTGAACGTGGAAAACCAACTAAAGAAATATGGTACTACGAACATGTACATCCAGAAGGAAAAAATTACACAAGGGCCAGCCCAGTACGAGACGAACACCTACAAGATGCCCTCGAAAAGCTTGAGGCCTGGAAGAAGTACCTCGAAACCGGCGACGAGGAGTGGAAGAAGAAGGCCATCTCCGAGAACTCATGGGTCGTGACTATAGACGAGATTAAAGAGAGGGACTACGACCTGAGCGCAAGGAACCCGAACAGGAAGCTAACGATAGAATATCCGGCACCAGAAGAAATCATAGCGAGCCTTGAGGAGAAGGAAAAAAGGATAAGCGAGCTCCTAGCGGAGATTAAATCCGTTCTCGGTGAGAAACCATGAAAGAAAAGCCGCTCACTGAGTTCATCGGCTCAAAGAAAGCAACCAAAGAGCACAAGGAGAAACCCGCGGAGCCGAAGGTCGTGGGTCTGAAAGGCCCATGGGAGCTACCGGAAGGGTGGAGATGGGTGAGGCTGGGGGAAATCGCAAAACTTACGAGTGGTGGAACCCCTAGTCGAAAAATAAAAGAATACTGGGAAAACGGAACAATACCATGGGTTAAATCAGGTGAATTGGAAGATAATGTGATCTATACAACGGAAGAAAAAATCACAGAACGGGGACTAAAAGAATCCAGTGCAAAGATGTTCCCTAAGGGGACTCTGTTAGTGGCATTATACGGGGCGACAGTTGGTAAAACGGCAATACTAGGAATAGATGCAACAACTAATCAGGCTGTATGTGCAGTTCTCCCTCCCAATAGGAGAGAAGCTGAGTGGGATGCAAGATACCTCCAGTATTATTTCATTGCAATTAGACCAATGCTAATATCAAAAAGTGGAGGTGGGGCCCAACCTAACATTTACCTTCACACTCTTAGACGCTTAGAAGTCCCTCTCCCTCCACTCCCCGAACAAAAACGCACCGTAGCGAAGCTCGACGAGGTGAGCAAGCGCCTTGAGGAAGCGAAGCGCCTCGCGAGGGAAGCGAGAGGGGAAGCGGAAAAGCTGATGGCCTCGGCGCTCCATGAGATCTTTGAAAAACTGTCAAAACAGTACCAAATAGCCAGGTTTGAAGAATTAATGAGCCCAATTCCAAAAAAAGAACGAAAAATAACGCTAGAAAAGGACAAAGAGTACAAACTCGTAACAGTCAAAATGCATGCAAGGGGTGTCATCCTAAGAGAAATCAAGAAAGGAAGCGAAATAAAAGCCAAACATCTGTATCTAGTCCACGCTGGTGAATTCATATTCTCCCGTATCGATGCTAGGAATGGAGCCATGGGATTTGTTCCCCCAGAGTTGGATGGGGCCGTTGTTAGCCAAGATTTTCCTGTAATGATACTTGATCAGACAAAAGCGCTTCAAAAATACATCGAATACTACATAAAACGACCAGAACTAGAGCAGATGATACAGGACTACTCAACAGGAACTACAAACAGACAAAGAATATCCGAAGAGGAGTTAGTCAAAATCCTAAAAATCCCCCTCCCACCCCTCGAAGAACAAAAGCGCATCGTCGCCTATCTCGACAGAATCAGCGAGCGCGCCCAAAAGCTGGTAAAGCTCTACGAGGAGCGGGAGAAGGAGCTTGAGCAGCTCTTCCCCGCGATACTCGACAGGGCGTTTAGGGGTGAGTTGTGAGGTGAAGTCTATTATTAAGAGGAGCCTTGAAAATACTCTTGAGATTGTCCTTAGTGCTATTCTCTCACTTCTCCTTGAGCAACTCATATCAATATACCTTAACACAGCATCACTTCCAAGCAGAATACTGGTTTTCTTCATTTTGTTTTCGATACTGGTGATATTTTTCATTGAACTCAAAAAGCATTGCCAGATTAGAGAGACTCAAGTTAGAGAAACCCTCAATGAATCAGAAAAGAAGTCAATACATCTCGAAGAACTTCAAGAGCTCTTCTATATTCTCATGAAATATGGTAGAGTTTCCGTAGGAGAAATTATGGATGTTTGGAAGAAAACCTATGGAAAGGATTCGGCGTTCATTGTCTATGAGAAAAGCTCTAAGTTCAAGCTAAAGTTAAACGACCTTGGGGATATTTTTGAAGCACTCAACATTAAAGAAAAAGATAAGAAAAAAGAAATCCGGGCAAAATTAAAGGGAATTCTCCCCGAAAAATCTCCTTTTTCAATGTTCATTGCAGAGAGATACCAAGAACATTCTGCACCCCTCTTTGCATATCGTTTAAGCCCATTTTACCTCATAGTTTTCTCCAAGAAACAGCGAGAACACGCAAATGAGCTAAGTAAACAGTTACTTTCTGAGTACTTGAGCTATGCCGAGGAGTTTAAATCGGTCTTGAAAGCTAGATTGAGCCAGATTTATGCCAGTTCGTCCAGCAAATATGAAAGAAAAGTTTTGGAGTATCTTTTGAACAATGCGGACCAATGGAACCCTACCGAAGCCGTTCTCATTGTAATACCGTTTTCTGAGGCCAATATCCCATTGGGAAAATTCCGCAAGGAAGCACTAAGCCTCCTTGAAAAATATCATCCCAACAGCCTTGAAACGATAAAAGAAGCGCTAACTAAGACCATACTCAGGAACCTCACACTCTCCCCATTCTTGGAATACGCCAAGATACCTCCCCACAAGATTGAGGAGCTTGAAGACCACGAAGAGGAAATCAAGGCAAAGCTGGGAATAAAACAGTGGGGAGAGCTGTTTAAAGTTAATCAAGACTTGATTAGAGAAGTGTTTTCCCAATACAACATTACTGAAGAAGAACTCGAACAAATTCTAAACGCGGTTGAGAAAATAACTGAAATAATCGAGCGCCCGGACAGAATTATGAGGAGGTAAACTAGATGCCCGGAGCAGACTACGGTTTCGGCCGGGCCGTTTCGGAGATCGTTGGAGGATTCACAATTTCCCTTGTAGTTAGAGCTTTCGCCTACAGTTTTGGCCTCCCATGGATGTCCTTTTTATTCAACGTCTTTTCCATCTTCATGAAGGTTGGCCTGATAGAAGTAATGCCCTTCTGGTCAATATCCTACCTGCTGGGTTGGCTCGTTGGCCTGATTTACATTGGTCCAATCTTCCTGAATCTACCAGAACTGCTACTGTACCTTGGAATAACGCTCCTCGTGCTTTACTTTACTGGAAGTTCAGCGGTTGATAAACTGACAAAACCTAATTAAGAAGTTCAAAGATGCAGGGAAAATCCTGAAGTTCAAGCAAATCTACTGAAACCTAACGAGAAGCAGGAATCGGACCCCGGGCCGCCATTGCGCGTACCTCAAGGTACGCGGCGGACACCGGGACTTACCCCCATCTCCGTTTATAACTCTCTACAAACTTCTTTTAAATGTTAGTGCCCAAACTTGACCATGTGTGGACACGAAGTAATATTAAGCAAAAGGACTAACTCCTCCCAGGTGAACCCCCATGACATACTGGCTTTGCATTACCAACCATGACAACTGGGAGGTTGTCAAGAAGAGGAAAGTTTGGGGCGTGGCGAAGAGGCACAAGAACACGATCGCCAAAGTCAAACCCGGCGATAAGCTTGTCTTCTACGTCAAGCAGGAGCGGAAGAACAAGGAAGTTCTCGAACCCAAGATCGTCGGCATCTTCGAGGTGGTTAGCGAGCCTTATACCGACTCAAAGAAGATTTTCAAGAGCCCACCACACCTCAACGAGACTTACCCGCTCAGGGTTAAGATTAAGCCCGTGAA
>JAADCS010000014.1 GCA_013154295.1 Thermotogae bacterium | reverse complement strand
TGAATCGCAATCTCAAGAGACATTCGGTCTATTTTGAGCGTTTGAGCAAGATGAGTGGTTTGGGTAAGGACAGGGATAGGCTCCTTTACCTGCTTGAGGACATTTACGACCTTCTCCATCTTGGCGGCTATTACAGGGAGCTTAGGGACAAGAAAGCAATAGACAGCGGCTTTGAGAAGGTGGCCAAGATGATCAAGATCGTTGAGAGGCACATAGGCCGGAAGTGAGGGTTCCGAATCATCCTTAAAATCAACGAGATGCTCAAAGCTTTGGCCGAAGGTAGGAAACTCCTTGAGGAGGATGAGACGCTCAAGAGAATAGTTGAGGTGATAGTTGAAGTTTTAGACCCCGATGTGATAATACTCTTCGGCTCAAGGGCGAGAGGAGATTACGACGAGGATAGCGACTATGATATTCTGGTTCTCAAGGAAGGTGTTAAGCCCGAAGAGAGGAGGAGGTTGCAGTGGAAGGTCAGAAGGGCCCTTTTGGAGAGAGGGTTATACTCCCTCTGCGATATAGATGTGATCGTACAATCCCCGGAGAGATTCAAAACGTTAAAAGGGTCAAGGTACATGGTATATTTCTGGGCCTACAAAGAGGGTAAAATCGTCTATGAAAAGCAGCGAAGCGAAAGTTTGGCTTGACTTCGCGCTGAGGGATCTAAGGGCCGCCGAGGTTTTATACGGTGAGGGTGATGTGCCAAATGCTCTGTATCACCTGCAGCAGGCGGCCGAAAAGAGCCTCAAGGCGATTATAATTTACTATGCGATCCCCACAACTCTTAGACAATTCAGAACACACAATTTGGAGCATTTGGTAGGTGTGTTGGAGCGATACGGTGCGGAGGTGCCCGAAGCTCTGCAAGGAATAGAGCTCTTGTCCGACTACGCCTTCAGCACCCGCTACCCCGACGACTACGTACCCGTCTCCAAGGAAGAGTACGAGGAGGCCTACGAAATTGCTAAGAAGGTCTTAGAGTGGGCTAAGAGTATAGTGCAGCCTTAAATTCACATCTAACTTAATCCCCTCCGCCTATGTGTTTTAGGTACTCCGAGGATGGAATAAAGAGCAGTTTAAGGAAACTTACCAGCTCCCCCACCCTCTCCACTCTCATGTAATCGCCGGGATTCTTCCCCTTAACTGACGACTTAACGGTTTGGAACTTCAGAGCGGTTCTCTTCAAAGCGCCCAGCAGTCCTCCCCGGACGCCGAAGATCCTCTCCAGACGTTCAATATCTTGGGGGATGGGTATGGAACCTCCGAAATCCTTCCTAAACCAGTGTCCCACGGTGTGATGGTACCCTTCGGGGAAGGCTTTAACGATGTCGTTTATAGTCATATCTTTGGCTTTCCTCAAGATGTTCAGATACTGGGCAACCAAGGGCTGGCTCACCCGGTAAAGACGCATCTTCGTGAAGTACTCACCCACGACGAGCTTGCGAGCACCCGGCGATGCCCCCCAGTTCAACCTGTCCATGTCCAAAAACTTACTGTTCGGTCTCCCGCCCTGCTCCTCCCCGTAGTGCGCCTCACCACCCACGAAGGCCCCGCCCATCTCCACGCTTCTTATACTATCCAGTGCGTTTAACACCTCCTCCGGCTCCCGTACAACCGGAACGCTCCGCAGGTCCCTCCACAGCCCAAATCCACACGACGGGCAACGGTTATCGCCCAAGGGGTCGTAGGGGTCCTCCAACTCGGAGCCACACTTGGGACAGTGGAACCTCAGTCCCTCCATGAGAAACTCATCCCTTTCGGGATGCATGACGAATTCCAGAGAGACCTTATCGTCCCAACCGACCGAAACCAACTTCGGGAATCCATCGTCGTACCTCTCCAAGACGCCCACCACCCTACCCTTAACCGTCCTCTTGCCGGAAATATCCCTAACGCTCATCCCAACGAACCGCCTCTTGGCCCAACCATCTACGCTCTTGCTCCTGTGCTTCGTTCTGACCCTGTCAATATAGAACCTGTAGGCCACCCGTGTGCTGTCTCTGGCCAACATGAAGACCGGGAACCAACCTTCGCCGTTATTTGCGACTATCATATTCCTTAGAACGTATCCGTGCCCACGTAAGGCATGGACGTAGTAGAGATCATCCAGACTCCACCCTCTCACGCCCACGAAGTATAGGGCATCCTCCCTATGGAAGCGTTTGAACTCCTCTGAAGCCATCCCCCCAAGGACGGATAGAAACTCTCCGCTGCTTCGTGCTATATGCACCTCTCCGTATCTGCTCTGGAGAATCAACTTTAAATCTCCCTCCGGGAGGTCCAACTCCTCCACCGGCTCCCATCCGTACTCCACGTCCTCAACCTCAACGACTCGCCCTATCCCCGTTCTCTCTTTGATTATCTCAACGAAGCTATCCCCCTTCTCTATCATTACGGAGCGCAGCCTCTTACCGTAGAAGCCCCTCCTCATCCTTCTAACTACAGCCGCCGTCGTTCCCGTTCCGGCGAAGGGGTCAAGTATCACATCTCCATCCTCCAACTCCACCCGCCTCAACATCTCCTCAACCAATCTCTCCGGATACACCGCCGTGTGCTTCCACGGAGTCTGCTGGAGGGGGATTTCAACCACACTCCGCCCTCCGCGGTAAAGGTTGTTCTTGCCCTTTGAGAACACGAAGATAGGCTCGTAGGTGTTGGTGAATCTGTCCTTTACCGACGATGGCATGTGGTTCGGCTTGTACCAAATCACTACGTCCTCAAGCCTCCAGCCCCTTCTCACCATGTGATAGGCCAGCCTGTAGGGTATCTGCAGGAGGTGGGATTTGCCGTAGCGGTTCAGGTACTTATCCCCGACGTTCAGGAAAAAGACCCCATCGTCCCTAAGTTTCTCGTAGAGTCGGTCAAAGATGACCAACAGCCTCCCTATGTACCCCTCCGGCGTCTTCTCCGCACCTATCTGCCCCTCAAAGCCGTAATCCCGCTGTTTCCAATAGGGTGGCGAGGTTATGGCAACCTTTACAGATCCATCCCCTACACGCCCGAGGGCCGCATACACGTCCCCGTGCAGGATAACGTCCCCTTGCATATCACAACCTCCGTATTTGGTAATCCAAAAGATTTATTTTATCAAAAAAGCTTTTCAATTCACTTAGATACTCCTTTCTCAGATCAACAAACAGAACGCGAGGAATCTCCTCTCCTGTTTTCTCCTTCAGTATTTCAAATATACCATCTTCGTAATGGTATCGCGCCGACTTGCCATAGCTCTTACCACTAACAAACTTATTTAAATATCTATCCTTCAATAGGCCGTTAGGAAGCGAAATGAGGATAATTGCCACAGGTTTTACATCTCTTTCTCGCAATTTGCGAGCTACATTTTTAAGTTTATGATAAAATCTCTCTAAAATAATCCGTTCTCCTTCAGATATTCCTAGAGACTTCAAAATTACGTTCTTTTCACATCTATGGATAAACACACCGCGTATTAGATTTTCGGCGATGGATTGGATCTTTGATTGCGAAGGCTTGCTGTCCTCTATGTCCGTAAGTTTCAATACGGCTTGCAAAACATTAACAACTTTCCTTTGAAAAAGATTCAACAAATCGTTGTAGTCCTTCCTGACATCGTCAATAAGGTCCCTATAAGGCGGATAGATGAATATAAAACCATAGGTTAATATCAGTTTTCTCTGGCCATCCTCCATTTCGTAAAAAGGGGGGAGATTGGGATATACAAAATAAGGGGGAGGCAAAAATGTTTTATTGATCCGTAGCCTTGCAACGTGTGTCATCTGATTGATACCTACATTTATTGTCTTTTTGAAGTCGCCGGGATTATCTAGGTTGGCGGTCTTCACATCAATATTCAGTATGTGGTTTTCATCTTCAAGTGTCAAGTCAGAAGAATAGCCTAAAGGTAGCAGATTATAGCCGAATTTACCTAACTTCCGATGCAAAATGTGAAGAACGTACTTCTCTATGATCTCGGAAAAAGGATTGTACGCTCTATCCTTCTTACTGGCCATGATTATAGGAAGGATAATCTTTTCAAGGTACCGTAAGCTCCTATCTACCGACGTTCCAAAATCGTTCAACGACTCTTTAAATATCCACGCCAGCCTGAATAGAATCTCTTTCTCTTTCTCTTCTATTTTAACTAGCTCGTACGCTGGGAACTCCAACATGACTATACTATTATAAGTTGGAACTATTATAAGTTGGGACGCTCCGCCAACCTCCCCACCACCTTATACATCCGCTCAAAGTCCTTATCCACGACGGCGACAGCCGAGTGAAACCCCCTCACACACCTCAACATCTCATGCACCCACTGAACATCCCCATCGTAGAACTCCCTCACATCCTCCAACTCCTCAAAAGCCACCGAAAACTCCCCCAACCTCTCAACCTTCACCATATGCCCATAGTCCCCTTTGCCCTCGGCCACGGCGAAGTCGTACCCCTCCCTAACCTTCAAGAGGGTAAAAGAGTACTCGTTCGGCATCTTGGGAACTAGCACGTAGTCGCCCGGCTTCACCGCCAGCATCACCTTCAGAATATTGAACCTGCGCAGTATCGCCTGCCTATCCACATCCCTTCCAGTTCCCTTCACGAAAGCCTTTATGAAAGCCTCCGCGAAAGCCTCCTCGCCACCACGCAGGTCCATACCCTCCTTCCCCCACCCCTGCCGGAGGATACCCCGCTCAATCTCCCTCCAGAAGAAATCAGCATGCTTGTAATCTACTCGCCAGATGTAGAGGAAAGTTTCCTCCTTGAACTCCCTCCTTATGCGCGCGAGCGTACTTTTACCCACGCGATACTCCTTGCGCAGCCGCGAATAGCTCTTGCCCAATATCATATCGGCCACTATGCGCGCTCCGATGTACGCGGGAATACGCTTCCCCTGCTCCCTGTGGTTGGGAAGGGGAACGGACAGGGAGAAACCGTTTGAGCACATCTTGCACTTGAACCGCACACGGGGTTCGCTCCCGTTCCTGCTCACATAATAACTGCCGCATTTTGGACACTTTATAACGAACATAGAGGAGCATTTTACGGAAGTCCATCGGTATCACTTGGAGGCTATTTAGCCTCACAGTGAAACCACCAGCCCGTGGATGCCTCAATCCTGTGGGGGAGGACCGAAACGATTCTCTCCGGGAGTGCCGGGCGTAAGCGTCCAGATGAGGAGCAGGATAGGTCCCACCACAGGGATTAAAAAGAGAAGCAGGTACCAACCGCTCTTGTCTATATCGTGAAGCCTGCGGACGAGCAGAGAGATTGCGGGGAGGAGATGGGCCAGATAGGTGGCGGAGGAGAAGAGGCCCATAAAGGGACCCCGGCCATTCTCAAAGGCTGTGCCCAAGAGCACATCCATCACAACGGTGGCGGTATAGATGAGGAAGAAAAACAGCTGGAACATCCAGAACTCTTTCCTGCTCGCTCTGCCGCTGAAATTTGCGTAGTTCTGCAACGCCCTTATGTAGTACCTCATAGAATGCTCATTGTAGCCATGAGGTACGGTATCACTTGGAGGCCTTTTACAGGCACTTGCAGGGTCATTCGGCCTCAAAGTTGTACCGAGTGCTTACAGATCCAAAAATTCCCGGTATGGGATCTTCTCACCCGCGGCAGACTCCGAAACTCTTCTTAAGATGATTTCCCGCACCTTCCGAAGATACCCTTCACGAAACACCACAAATCCGTTTGGCAGCTTGCGGAAGTTCTTCCTGAATGCTGCTAAGATGCGGCGATATTTTTCCTTTGTCTCCTCCCGCACGCGAGAACTTTCAAGCTTGTGCTCCAACTCTCCCTCATCCACAACCAGATAGGGAACTTCAACCATAATATCGGCGTACTTGCGTTGCCTTTGGGTGAATCGCCGACTTGAGGCCTCCCTGCGATAGGATACCTTCTTGATCTGAATAGCCACCCTCGTACCGTCAAGAGCGAGCAGAGCATCTATCCCCATGGCATCAAGCTCGGCCGTAGATGTGAGCTTCTCCGAAAAGGAGGCGTTCCAAAGATATTGGAAGTGAAACTGCGTGAGTATGGACATCCATATACGGTAAAGACGAGCTTTAAAGCCCTCCTCCACGAATTGCAACGAACACCCGTAAAAGTACTTCCGTATGAACTCATAGATGTGCGGATTGAGCCGTTCGCTCCAGTACATACGGAATATCTCATCAAAGTCCTTGAAGTCCGTAGTTTCCCAATAGTGTCTGTAGAAGAGGTCCAACGGTAGAAGGGGCTTTGGTAGGTCCTGCTCCACGGTTTTTATCCTTCTCAGATGGGCGTACTTGGCGAGATTCAAACTTCCGATGAATTCTTCGTACCTTTTCAGCTCCAGATCCCATCTCCTACTCATAGGTCATCTCCTTCAATTTCCGTAGCTCTTCGCGTGTGGGCATAGGAAGGAGTTTAAGGAGGGTGATGTTAAAGTGAAAGGTTATATCTCGTATCGTATCGCGCACGTAGTTCCCCACTATGAGGGAGTTCAAAAATTCCACGATTTCGTCTTCTCCAAGGTCAAATTCCATATTCGTCAGAGTGCGCCTCCGTACCAGATGATATACATCACCCATCCAAGGGTAGGCCCTGTGGTCGTAGGCCGCGGCGATTCTGCGGTTCCCCCTAAATCCCAAGGCCATCACGATACGGGGCTCCTTGAAGAACTTCCGAAGGGTAGTTTTGTCGCTCGCGGCTATCCAGTACCCCGTTAAGGGCTCGTAAATCACCTCCCCCACCTTCAGATTCCTGCTGTTTAGTATAGGTAAATAGCCTGCTCCGGGAGCCATGGGAGAGTTTATGACGTACTTACTACGCCGTATCTCCGGCGTTCTTGGGGAAATCTTAACATCAAAGACATCGGCGAGCTTAAATCTGCATACGGCATCCAGAGTTCGTGTGAGAGGCGTTGAAAATAGGATGATCTCCCCCTTCCAGTCCCTTTTCATGCGGTGTAGCCGGATGGAGCCTTCCTCGTAGTCGTATAGGAACATATGCCCCGCTTGGGAGCGGTCTTTCGTGAATTTTAGAATCACCGTAGTGACGTTGGCCTCCGGCTTGAAGACGTCCCCACCCATATATATGATCTCCGTTTTGCCTCTACTCGCCAAGAAGGCCCTCAACTTCTTGAACTCGTCCAATATCATAAACGTTGCCGGAACTATGAGTACGAGTTGCCCGTTATCCTTCAGCAGCTTCACCGACTTCTCTATGAAGGCCCCATATACGTTGTACTTTCCAAACCACGTCTCATAAATCCTCTTGTACTTCGCCTTAACTTCATCGCTCACCTTTATGGCGTAGTGATCCGACATACTCGGTATGCCGTAGGGAGGATTACCTACGATGAGGTCAAACCTCTCCTCCGTCTTCCAAAGCAGATAATCCTCCCATACTACTTTTATAGGCGGGACTATGTGTCCCTGAAAATCTCTGTTAATCTCAACCCCCACCAGCTTAGCCCTACTCCCCAAGGCTTTTCCCATCCTCTCAACTATCTCCAAGAGGAACTGACACCCCCCGCAGGCCGGCTCAAGGATATTCGCATCACCACGAAGTACGTGCTCGTCCACCAGATCAAGCATCAGATTTACCACCCATTTGGGAGTGAAGAATATACCCAAACT
>JAADCS010000113.1 GCA_013154295.1 Thermotogae bacterium | reverse complement strand
ATAGGGTAGGGGTGTTTGAGAGGGTGGTTAGTTCGGAAGGTGGCGACGGTGTGGTTGAGGTGTATGACGTCTCCGGGCGTTTGGTTGGCAGAGGCGAGAGGCTGGAGGATATAAGGCTTAAGCGGGGTGTTTTCTTCGTTAAGGAGGGGCGGAGGGTTAGGAGAGTGGTGGTGAGGTAGGGAGAGAGATTATAGTACTCTCTGCTACAGTTTGAAATTGGATAACGACAAAACGGGTGTACGTGAATTTGAAGATGCTTCCACGAAGGGAGATCATGTTTTCCTCTACACATGTGACCATTGCATTAAGTTGAGGTTGGCTTTAGCTCTTACCCTTCACGCTTAAAATCCGCGCCATGGATAAAACTTACAACTACCGCGAGTGGGAGAAAAAGCTCTACGAAAAGTGGCTAAAACACAAGCTCTTTCGCGCCACCGCCTACGGGGCCAAGCGCTCCGGCAAACCCACCTTCACCATAATGATGCCACCGCCAAACGTTACCGGAGACATCCACCTTGGCCACGTGTTGGATAACACCATACAGGATGTCGTAGCTCGCTACAAGCGGATGGCGGGTTTTTACGTGCTATGGCAGCCGGGCACCGACCACGCGGGTATAGCCACCCAAAACGTGGTTGAAAAAGAATTAGCCAAAGAGGGTAAGAGCAGGTTTGACGTAGGCAGAGAGGAGTTTTTGAGGAGGGTTTGGGCATGGAAGGAAAAGTACGGCGGTAGGATACTGGAAGCCCTGAAACGTCTTGGGGTCTCCCCCGACTGGGAACGCACCCGTTTCACCATGGATGAAGATTACACTTTGGCCGTGAAAACGGCCTTCGTAAAGCTATACCGGGCAGGTCTCATATACAGGGGCAAGCGTCTTATAAACTGGTGCCCAAGATGTGGGACAGCTCTGGCGGACGATGAGGTTGAGAGGGAGGAAGAGCAGGGCAAAATTTACTATCTGCGCTATCCTCTGGCCAACGGTGGGGGATACGTAGTGGTTGCCACGACCCGCCCGGAGACCTATCTGGGAGATACGGCAGTCGCCGTAAATCCGGAGGACGAGAGATATAAACATCTGATAGGTAAAAAGGTGCGCCTGCCCTTTGTAGGAGAGCGTAGGGATATAGATAACAACCCGGTTGGGGCCGAAATACCGGTAATAGCGGATCCGGTGGTGGATTTGGAGTTCGGGACGGGCGCAGTGAAGGTTACACCTGCCCACGACTTCAACGACTGGGAGATAGGAGAGAGGCACGATCTACCCAAGGTTCAGGTTATAGACTTCAATGCCAAGATGAACAAAAACGCTGGCAGGTGGGCCGGGTTGGACAGGTTTGAAGCGAGGGAAAAGATAGTCAAGGCCTTTGCTGAGGCAGGTCTTTTGGAGAAGATTGAAGATCACTCCTACGCTCCCGGCAGGTGCTATCGTTGCAAGACAGTCATAGAACCGCTTCCCTCCCTTCAATGGTTTGTCAAAATGAAGCCCTTGGCCTATCCGGCTTTGAAGGTATGGGAAAGAGGGCAACTCAAGATAGTCCCGGAGATGTTCGGCAAGATCTATAGAAACTGGCTCGCCAACGTTAGAGACTGGTGCATAAGCCGCCAGATATGGTGGGGGCACCGCATACCCGTATGGTACGGTCCCGATGGCAAAGAGTTCGTAGCCGATGACGAGGAGGAGGCCCGGCAGCAAGCCAAAGAGTACTACGGTAGAGATGTGGAGTTAAAGCAGGACGAAGATGTCTTAGACACTTGGTTCTCCTCCTGGCTTTGGCCCTTCGCTACCCTGGGATGGCCCAAGGAGACTGAGGACCTTAAGGTCTTCTATCCTACCCAGTTCCTACAGTCCGGTTGGGACATCCTCTTCTTTTGGGATGCGAGGATGGTTATGGCTGGCTTGTTCTTTACCGGAGAGGTACCTTTTGAGGTTCTCTATCTGCACGGGCTTTTGAGAGACAAGTACGGGCGCAAACTCTCTAAGTCCCTCAAGAACTACAGGGAGGTCTTTGAGCTCCTGGACGACTACGGGGCCGACGGCCTACGTTACGGGGTGTTGAGCCTGACGCCGGAGGGGAGGGATATACGCTTTGACGAGAAGGCCCTAGAGGTGGGACGCAACTTCGCCAACAAGATATGGAACGCCACGCGTCTGTTGGTCCTCTCATCGGAGGGGGTTGATATTGATCTGAGATTTAAACCCGAGAAACTCTATCAGAAGTGGGCCTTACACACGCTGAAGCTCTATACGAAACGTATAACCGATGCCCTTGAGAGCTACCGCTTTGACGAGTATGCTCACCTGATATACCATCTGATATGGAGCAACCTGGCCGATTGGTTCCTTGAGTCCTTAAAGCCTGACCTGAAGGCCAAGGACGAAAACGCCATAGACTTAGCCTATTACGTATGGCTGAACGCCTTAAAGTTGGCTCACCCTCTCATGCCTTTCATAACGGACGCCGCATACGAGAAAATGCCTATTCCGGAGAAAGCCCCATCTTTGATGAGTATGGAGTGGCCGGAAGTACCCTACGATTTCCCCACCGAGTACGATGAGTACGAGGCCCTAAAGGAGGCCGTTAGAGAGTTTCGGGCCGTGAGAGATATTATAGGCCTCAAAAGGGCCCCCTATAGGGGAAAGGTGGATCCGATATTTGAAGTCTTAGCCGGGGCGGAAAGTAGGGAAGCCGAGATATGGGTTAGGCTACCCTCAAAGGTTGAGGTGTATATAGGTCTCTCTGAGGAGCAAAAGGATAAAGTGATCTCCCGCCTCAAGAAGGAGATAGACCAGTTAGAGAAAGTCATAGGCCGCATAGAGAAGAAGTTGGCCTCCGACTTCGTTAAAAAGGCACCGGCACCGGTGGTTGAAGCGGAAAGAAGGAAGTACAAGGAGTTAAAGGGGAAACTTGCGACCTTGAGGAGGCAGTTAGAAGCTATGGAGTAAAGAAGCAGTACCCACACCATTCGGTGCTCTCCACCTGTGAAGCAGAAAGGACCGATGATTGACTTTTTGAATTGAAATGCTTTGTGCTCTTTTGCCACATAAACACTTTTTTAAGGAGCATGAAAATCTTTCAACCTTTACAAAAGGTGGTTTCACTTGGAGGCTAAATACCCTCACAGTGAAACCAGTTTGAGCATTGCTGACCTTCCTACTCCAAAAAATAGAACGAGCAGAATTGGGATAAACGAAAACCTTGCTAACATCACGTTCTTGAATTCATCGTTTCAGTATGGACTTCAAAGCCCTGTTAAACAGGCGAAGTAAATCCTCTTTTTTTCCTCCTCTTTTGTAAAATTCCCTTAAAAGTTTCATGAATTCCAGCTCATCTGGGGAAAAATACTCCTCCTTCCAGCGAAAAATCTCAAACCTTTCCCCCAAAAATTCCACAGTGTAGGTTTCAGAATTTCGTTGAGTTGGTTTCAGATCTCTAACGAGTTCAATCATGTTTATTCGGTCGTAACCCAAGCTCTTCCAGAAACCTATAGCCCTTTTATCCTGAGGTAGAACGTAAAGGTAAAGTGAAATCTCATGTTTAAGTACCTCCTCCTCTGCCATCTTCACCAACTTCCTACCCAATCCCCTGCCGCGATACTCTGGCTTAACATAAATTTCCTCTACCCAGAAGGTACCCTCGCGGGATGAGATCCTGATGAACCCCACGGCCTCTTTCCCATCCACGGCTATGAGGATGATGTCACCTCGCTGAAAATATCGTGCGGCGGCCTCCATATACTCACCCACGGCATGCGGACTCCACCCTTGACTCCTCCGTAGCTCATAGAAAAAGTCCACAAAAAGACGCTGGAAGCTGTCCAAAAGCTCCGGTGTAAGCTTAACCACCTTCATTGCCAAAAGTACCTCAACAGGGAAAGCATCCTGCTCCTGTCCTTGAAGATAAGGAGCAAGGCCAGAACCACATACACTATCCCTACCACCATCCTAACGGAGGGTATAGGAATGAGCCACTGCATCCAAAACAGAAGGAACAGCATAAGAGCGTCTTCGCGACTGAGTTTCATATCAGCTATGAGAACGCTGCCAAATAGGGATTGAGCGGCGGTTAAAAACAGTTCTTCCCTCTGTATGGCATCCAACGGAAGTGGAACGAGCTTTCCTGAACCTAAGGAGTATGCTAAGGGTAAGGCTCCGACCAGGAGCGTCCACTGATTAACCTTGCTGGAAACCAGCGCTCCAATGGCTGTGGTGGTCTTACCCTTTAAGGCCAGAAGGATAGCCACCACCAGCTCTGGTAGTTCGGAGGCCACAGGGGCCACCCACTGTATGAGTAAATACTCGCTTATACCCACCAATTTTCCTGTTTCTATGAGACCTTCCGTAAATTTTTCTACCGAGATTAAGATTAGACCTCCCGCCAGAACGAAGAGCAGTATCACCAATGCCACTCTGAACGTCTTAGGAAGAGAGACTATTTCTCCCACGATACCTTCAAATTCTTCCTCGCGCAAATGAGAGGATGAAGCTATCCAGGCGTAGATCACGAAAAGAGTTATCAGAACGAAGGAATCTAAAAGATCTATTCGCCCCGTCAACGGCAGTTTAAAGGAGTAAAGAGTAGCTACCAGCAGGAAGAAGATTTCCAAACGTAGTGATCTATCAAGTAAAACAGCTTTTCCCCTTACGGCTTTAACTCCCCGTGCTACATATACCCCCACAAAACCCACTATGGGCCAGAACAGACCTAGAAGCATCCTGTTGGCACCGGTCATGTTGGCGGTAGCATAATGTACGTAGTGGGGATGTTCTCCACCCATGTACGCTAAATAAATATCAACCGCATACTCCGGGAGTACAGCCAGCAGTGCTAAAATTATGGTAGCGAAGGAACGTGAAACGTCCTTCTGCGCTGCCTCCACGGCTACCGAAAGCACATACCCCGCCGCCATTATGATCACACCACCTAAAAGAGCCTCACCGTATGGGGGTGGGTGGAGGAAGTGTAACGCTCCTCCTCCGATCAGTCCTACGAGGATGGCTGCCAGCAGGCTCACGTTTAGTCCTCTATCAGCTCAACGTTGGCGCGCGGTATCACCACAATCCTGTTGTCTTTGAGCTTTACCTTTAGAACGCGTACCGTAGACTCGGTCTCTATCTTCACAGGTTCGCTGGGAAGCTCAACCACCTGTCCAATTTCACCGAAGTAAGGTTCTCTTATTATCCTTACGATGCTACCCACATCCAGATGGCCACTTTCGGTGGGTGGTTCCGCATCTATCACCTCGTTCATATCCACGTCTTTACGGAAGATTATAACTTCCGGTCTCTGTACACCAGCCCGTATTTGGGTGGCTCCGTTGGTGGAAGCTTTCAGTCCCTCGAACTTCTTAAAGAGTTCAAACGTACGTTTGGCCATCGGCAGAGATCCGAACCCTTCGGTTATTATCAAGGTGAAGGGAACATCCTCATCCCCGGTTATGGCCACTCCTATATCGTAGCCGACGTAGGCGTGGAGGTCGCTGTCGTCTATAGATCCTATGACCAGAGTGTTTATACCTACTTCCGCAGCTCTCTGTAAGGTCTCTATCTTGGCTGTTCTACCTCCTATAAGAACCGCGTTCCTCATGTCGGAAGTTATCCTATCTGGTGTAAGCTCCTCATCAGGGGAAGAAACGGCCACCTTTATCCTTCCCCCCACCCTCTCGCCACCCACACCGAATATTCCCTGAACCAGAGCCGCAACCGTTCGGACCACCACTCCTTCACGGGGAATAACCTTTTCCACTACACCATCCAGATAGGCTACCACCTCAATGGGTATGGGTTTTCCCCTAAAGATAACCTGCCCCGTTGTCTCGGAGTAATCCTCAAGCGTGCCATCTATGGGAGCTCTCGCCTCCCTCTTGAAGAGACCGAAAAATACCTTAACCTCCGCTATAACCTGGCCTTTTTTCACCTCCTCACCCTTTTTAACCAGAAGTACTTTAGGTAGATCCTGTGGGGATATACCGAGCTCTCCTGCTACATTTTGCAGATAGGCAGGACCAGGCAACAGGGCTTTAGCAACAACATCCTCAGCCTTTACGGTCTGTCCTTCTTTAACCAACACATCTCCCCAAAGTGGAAGTCTCCGTTCCTTTACTATCAGGGTCTTTTCCGTTACTTTCAAACCGGGCGTGTATGCATGAGCCATAGATGGGAAGTATACCCCCGTTTAGTACCCAAGATAAGAGAACCAATAGGAGGTGGAACGATGACGTGGAAGATGTGCCTCCATGAGTATGGTATCTGAGTGTTTGTCTCTCTTCGCTGCGGCCAAGGGAAGTAGGTTGAGACTCGTAACCATTTAAGTCCTAGGCCGATTTCCACTCATCCAAGGAGATGAGGGTACCCGTATCGCTACCACTCTGGTGAGTGGTTTCACTTGGAGGCTGTTTAGCCGCAGAGTGAAACCAAGGGGACGGCGGCATTGTTTGCGTTATATGGTTTTTTGAATTGTAAGCGATCGCTTTGGTAAATATGTGCTGATTAAACGCGTTTCTACGACAACGAAGACGTTTCCGCTCATCTAAAGGGATCTTTGTAAGATGTAACGTTGGCAAATATTTCCAACATCTCTCTGTAAGGTACCTCCTTTCCCGTAAGGATGGTAGGACTGTTTATATTCCAAGGCTTTCCGTCTATTTCGCTCAACCTGGCACCGGCCTCAACCACTATCACGCTCCCAGCCGCTGTATCCCAAGGTGCCAAGCCGTATTCCCAAAAGGCATCGAACATACCCAAAGCCACCATCGCCAGATCCCACGCCGCACTTCCCAGTCGCCTGATGGCCATGGCCTTCTTTAAAACAGCTTCAAGGCCCCGAACGTAATCAGGCACGAGTTCAGGATTACCGTGGGGAAAGCCGGTCGCTAAAAAAGATTCACTTAGAGGAGATCCTGCATTCAGTTCAACACGACCTTCTAAGGTGTAGGCCCCTTTTCCCTTTAAAGCCCAGACGCTTCTTTCTCTGGTAGGCATATGTATAACACCGGCTATAGGCGTTTCTCCCTCAACCAAAGCTATAGAAACAGCAAATATGTCGAGCCCTCTGGCGAAGTTTTTGGTACCGTCCAAGGGATCGACCAACCAATAGAGTTTGGCCTTCTTTCCCCCTCTCTCCTCTCCGAAGAAGGGTATCTCCGGAAATCTTTTCTCCAGTTCTCCTTTTATGTACTCCTCCGAAGATAGGTCGGCGTCGGTCACTATGTCTCTAAGGCCTTTCCTCCGAACGTTCATACGCCTACCGAAATACTTCATAAGGAGCTTTCCCGCTCTCGCCGCGATGGAGATCACATCTTTTTCCAATTCTTTCAGAGTCATAGCGGAGGATTTTACTCCCGATACCCATATCTCCGATGAAAGCGGGGGTAAAATAGACACTTATGCCAAACGCAAAGTTCAACGAGGAGCTGGAGAAGGAACTGCAAACGTTAAAAGATACGGGCTTTTACGTGTATATCCGCACGGTGGAATCCCCCGTGGATGCTTGGATAGTCGTGGATGGCAAGCGGGTTCTTAACCTCACGTCCAACAACTACTTGGGCTTCGCCAACGAGCCCCGCCTGAAGGAGGCGGCCAAGAGGGCGATAGACGAGTACGG
>JAADCS010000028.1 GCA_013154295.1 Thermotogae bacterium | reverse complement strand
GGATAGGAGTTCCACCTTCGTGCGTTGGTAAGCGTGGATCGTTATACCACGTATCCCCTATGGCTACGAGGGATCCCACCTTCAGGTCGTACCCTTTTGGTTCGGAGGGTGGTTGTGAAGGTTTGAGAAGCTTAAAACCGTCCCAAACTATCCAATCACCGAAGAGGGTATCCCTCACATCCTCATGCAGCCAGTATATGCTCGTAAGGGCGAGCAACAGCATCGGGTGTATTTTAAGGCAGTTAAGTAGAGTTTTGAAGTGAGGTAGTTGGACATTCCCCAGTACTTCTACACACCTGTGGTAAAAATTCTATACGTTTTTGAAGTTGGTAACCAGACCAAGCTTGTCTTTGTTATGAAATGTGTGGGGTTTATATGCGGTGAAGCCCTACACCTATAGAATACGTGTGATGAGTTTTAAGGTGCTTCTCGCCAAGCCGCGAGGGTTCTGTGCAGGAGTTGATCGTGCAGTTAGTATCGTAGAGAGAGTTCTTGAGGTATTCGGTCCTCCTGTCTATGTTAGACACGCTATCGTACATAACCGTTACGTGGTTGAAAATCTTCGTAGCAAAGGGGTCATATTCGTGGAGGATGTTAAAGATATTCCTCCTAACTCCATAGTTATCTTTTCGGCCCACGGTGTCTCACCAGCCGTTATAGAAGAGGCACGGCATCGCAACTTAAAGATGATTGACGCTACATGTCCCTTGGTCCACAAGGTTCACCGTGAAGTCCAGAAGTTCGCCCAAAAGGGCTATACCATAATACTCGTGGGTCACCGAGGTCATGTTGAAGTAGAGGGAACCATGGGGGAAGCTCCGGATCGCGTAATCCTAGTAGAGACTACCGAGGATGCTCTAAAGGTGGAGGTTCCCGACCCGGAGAAAGTGGCTTTAACAACCCAAACTACCCTTTCGGTAGACGATACCCGCGAGATCGTTGAAATTCTTAGGCGAAGGTTCCCAAAAATCGTCTTGCCCAAAGCTAACGATATTTGCTACGCCACCCAGAACCGCCAGGACGCCGTTAAAAAGTTGGCCCGATTAAGCGATGTTGTTTTAGTGATCGGTTCCCGTGAGAGTTCAAACTCAAACCGTCTTAGAGAGGTAGCCGAGAAGCAGGGAGTTAGAGCCTACCTGGTGGAAGATGAAACCTATATAGAGGATAATATGTTGGATGAAGCTAAGGTCATAGGTATAACTTCCGGCGCCTCCACGCCGGAAGTATTGGTTGAGAGAGTTGTAGCCAGGTTGAGGGAGATGGGTGCCGAGAGTGTGGAAGAGTTAGAGGGAGTTAGGGAGAGCATACGTTTTGCTTTACCAAGAGAGCTAACTGGATGAAAACACTGGCACTGGTTAATCCGGTATCACGATCTGGCGAACGGGTTTTTAGGAAGTTTTATCCATTCTTGAAGGAACGGTTCAGTTTAGATGTGATTTTCACAAGATGGAGGGGGCACGCTAGTGAGATAGCTGCAGGGACAAAAGCGGAGCTCCTATTCATCTTCGGCGGAGATGGAACCCTGAACGAAACGGTAAACGGCCTGGTAAAAAACACCCATTTTCCCCTGGTGGCGCCTACGTTTGGGGGAAGTGGATGTGATGTTGCTCGTAGTTTAGGTATAGAGAAGGACCCCAAAAAACGAGTGGAAGAAGTGTTAAGAAGCATAACGTCTAGAAAGTACCGGCGTATCTTCCTAAGTCGAGTGGATACCGATAAAGGTGGTAGATTCTTTATAGGCGTTTCCGATGTGGGTTTTGGTGCCAGCGTCGCCCGTAACTTTGACCGTTGGAGGAGATGGGGAAGATTCGGCTACGCCATAGCCGTAGCAGAAGTTTTAAAAGGATACGAAGGTACCGAGATAACCTTCCGCCTGGATGACAACTCCTATACCTTTCGGGCTATGATGCTCATATTCGCTCGTACCCCTTTCTTCGGCGGAGGTATGAAGATTTCCCCTAATTCTGATCCCACTTCTCGTGAGGCGAGGGTGTTGCTCTTAAGAGAGGTTGGGAAACTACGTTTCTTACTGAACTTCCCGCGTGTCTATTTTGGAAACCATCTGCACATGCCGGAGATAGTTGAACTGAAGGGTAAAAGCCTATATGTGGAGACGGCAGGATTACCCGTGGAGGCTGAAGGTGAATTCGTAGGGCACACACCTGCCCTTTACATGATAACGGAGACGTACATAAACTTCGTATAAGCCTGCTGTACAATACGGACTTATGAACGCAAAAGAGGCCTATGAAACCTTGATCATCAAGGTTAAAAAACTCTCATATATACTTTCGGCTCGTAGTCTGTTGGCATGGGATCAGAGGACTTATATGCCGAGAAAAGCCATAGAGTTTCGTTCTAAGCAATTTTCCGCCTTTGCCGAATACGAACATCGCTTTATAACCTCCGAAGAGTTCGCGAAGCTTTTGAGCAAAGCGGAAGAGGGAAATTGGCCAAAAGATAGCCACGAGAGAATGAATCTATTTTGGTTGAGAAGAGCACACGACCGTATGGTCAAAATACCTCTGGATCTACAACTCCGCTTGGTACGAAAGAGCGCCGAAACGGAGGTGATATGGAGGGAGGCTAAACGCAAGGAAGATGCTACCTTAATCCTACCCCATCTGTCGGAGATCGTGTCGCTCAAAAGGGAAGTTGCGCGTCATTTAGGTTATAGCGATGAACCCTACGATGCTTTGCTGGATTCGTATGAACCAGGTCTTAAAGCCAAAGAGGTGGAGAGGATTTTCTATAAGATAAAAGGTGAAATCCTAAGACTTCTTCGTAAGGTAAGAAATTCATCTAAAAAGGCTCCTGTTCACCTAATACATGGGCACTTTCCAGCTGAAACCCAGCGCGAATTTAATCTCTTTATTTTAAAAAGTATCGGATACGATTTGGAAGCGGGGAGACTTGATGAGACCACCCATCCCTTCGCTATTCGTGTAACACCCAAAGATGTGCGTATCACCACCCGTTACAAGGAAAATGATATAACTGATGCCATATTTTCTACCCTACATGAGATGGGCCACGCCCTTTACAATTCCAATCTCCCGGAAGAGTGGTTCGGAGAGCCTGTGGGTAGTGCGGCCTCCCTCTCAATCCATGAATCTCAATCCCGTTTCTGGGAGAACATCGTAGGTAGGAGCTTCTCCTTTTGGAAGGTTTTTTATCCGTTCCTTCGGGCCTTTTTCCCATACTTTTGGGAAGTTTCTCTGGAGGATTTCGTCTTCGCTATAAACGGCATAAAACCGTCTTTCATACGGATAGAAGCCGACGAACTTACCTACAACCTCCACATCGTACTTCGCTTTGAACTGGAGAGAGCACTCATAAACGGTGAGTTGGATGTTAAGGATCTACCCGACCGGTGGGACGAGAAGTTTAAGGAGTTATTCGGTATAGAACCAAGAAAGCCTTCAGAAGGTTTCCTCCAAGATATACACTGGTATTCTGGAAGCTTCGGCTACTTCCCTACTTATACTCTAGGTAACATCATCGCAGCCCAACTGCTGGCTAAGATGATCCAGGAGATGGATCTGTATGAACTTATAGAGAGGGGTGAGTTTAAACCCATAGTAGAATGGTTGAAAGATAGAGTACATCGTCACGGTTCCTTGTTCCTAACGTCCGAACTCGTTGAAAAGGCTACTGGAGAACCTTTAAACCCAACCCATCTTATAGGTTATCTCTCCCAAAAGGTGGAGACTTTTTACGGTTAGGTCTTTAAGAGGTTAAGGATAGAGCGTTGAGTAATAGCATAGAGATATATAAGCCGGCCACAAGGCAGTTCCGAAGACGCAAAAGAACTCACTGGTTTTTTGGTTTTCTCCAGTATAATACCAACCTATGAAGAGAGGAACCGCACTGTTGGCGTTTGCGGCGGGTGTGGTAGTAGGAACGTTGGCCACGCTCCTACTAACGCCCTATACCGGCGATGAAGTTAGAGGAAAACTGAAAGAGGAATCCGACCGTCTGTTGGACAGGTTGGTTGAATCCTTAGGTCGCTTTGAGGAACTCAAGGAAAGATTGGAAGAGGGAGCCTTTAGTATGGAGGAGGAAATTTAGCCATGAAAGTGGCCATAAACGGATTTGGAAGAATAGGGAGGCAAGTTTTTAAGATAGCCCATGAGAAGGGTATTGAAATAACCCATATAAATGACCTCGTTGATCCCAAAACGCTGGCCCATCTGCTGAAGTACGACTCCACCTACGGCCGATATGATCGTCCCATTGATGTTGTCGGAGACTATATCGTGGTGGATGAGTATCGTGTGAAAGCTCTGTCCGAAAAGGACCCTTCCAATTTCAAGTGGGGAGAGTGGGGCGTTGATTTAGTGGTGGAGGCCACTGGAAAGTTCCGTCACTATGAGAAGGCTTATAAGCACATAGAAGCCGGCGCCAAGTGGGTGATAATAACCGCTCCTGCCAAAGATCGGGCGGATATAACTGTCGTATATGGAGCAAACCACAATCGCATAAATCCCAAAGAGCATCGCGTAATATCCGCGGCCAGTTGTACTACCAACGCTTTCGCTCTGATGATAAAAGTGCTCAAAGAAAAGTTCGGTATAAGATACGGCCTCATGACAACCGTTCACGGCTATACCAACGATCAAAGACTTTTGGATGCTCCTCATAAGAATCTGCGTCGTGCGAGAGCAGCGGCTTTAAGTATAGTTCCAACTACTACCGGAGCGGCTAAGACTATCTATGAGATCTATCCGGAACTGGAGGGAAAGTTAGACGCCGTAGCCCTTAGGGTGCCTGTGCCCGTTCCTTCCATAGTAGATTTTACCGTCCAGCTTGAGAAGAAACCCACTTTGGATGAGATACATGAAGCCTACGAGGAGGCATCCAATGGCGAACTTAGGGATCTTCTAGGCATAACCTACGAGGAGCTGGTCTCTATAGACTTCAAGGGAGAATGTAGAACGGTGGTTATAGATGCCCCCCTAACCCGCTATGTAAAGGATACCGGCATGTACAAAATCTTTGGGTGGTACGATAACGAGTGGGGTTATTCCTGCCGGGTAGTGGATATTATTGAGTACGTAAGAGAATGATAGCTCTTCTCTTGGCGCAGCTTGGGGGAACCCAAGAGGAAATTTATCGTCTTCACAGGTTTGGTACTTGGACGTTCGGTGACGTCAGACGGATAAGGGTTGTAGGTCCCTTCCTATTTTTAGCCAAAGAAGACGGTGTTAAGATTCTGAATCTCATAACCCTCCAAGATTCGGTTAAAGGCGTTAAGCTACCGGAGTACATAACTAACGAGAGACCTACCGATATGGCATACTACCAGCGCACGATGTATGTTGCTTTCAACACACGCGACAACCCGGAGATAGACGTGGTGGATTTTTCAACCGGGGAGCTTAAGATGAGTCTCCCGACCGGAGGCTCCATAGTATCCATAGAGGTGGGATCCCACTATCTGTTCGTTCTGACATCCCTGGGGATAGAGATCTATAACCTATCCAACCCGACTGAACCCAAAGAGGCTGGAAACGTTCCCTTTTCCGGATTTACCGGAACTACCATGAAAGTTTTCTTTCCATATATCTACGTGTCAGCTGGAAAGGATGGTCTGTTTATTTTCAAGGTGGAAGGTAGCCGGATAAAACAGGTTTATCACTATCAGCCACCCGACGGTTCACCAGTTATAGACGCCGAGACTTACGGCAATTATGTTTTTCTCGCGTGTGCGAAAGAGGGTATAAAGGTTATAAACACCGCTAACGGCGATAACCCTCTCGTGGCCGAGGTGAAGACCGAAAAACCCATCTTCAAACTCCGAAGGTACAAGAAGTATCTCTTGGGCATGTTCGGCTCGGATGGTCTGAAGATCTACTCTATAGGCAATCCCTCGTCTCCTAACGTCTCCGCTTACTACACCAACGGTCAGTATCTCTATGACGCTGGTGCGTCGGGGAAGTATGTGATCTTAGCGTATGGACCGTCTGGTATAATAACCTTAAAGGCACCCTTTTTTAAGTGAGGTTCAGTCAGGTCTTTCTAAAAGATAAGCGGCTTATAGAGAGGGTGATTGAGTCTTTAAATGTAAAAGAGGAGGATTTTTTTGTTGAGGTGGGACCAGGAATGGGAGCCATAACCTTTCCACTGTTGAAGAAAGGCGTACGAATCTTGACTATAGAGATAGATAACTTTCTATGTGCGGCTCTTCGCCTTAAGGGAGTGGATGCCGTGTGTTCCGACTATCTGAAAACCGACGTAGGTTCTCTGTTGGAAGATAGGGGTATTTCCTCTCCCGTTAGGTTTTTTTCTTCCGTACCCTACCATATAACCCACAATTTTCTGTTAAAAGTTTTCGGAGAAAGGAGATTATATTCGGATGTTCATCTAATCTTACAGAAGGAAGTAGCTGATAGGCTCATTTCCCCTCCAAGGAAAAAATCCTATGGCCCCTTTTCCATACTGGCCCAGACGCTCTTTAAAGTATCTGTTCCTCTACACATACCCCGTTGGGCCTTTTCACCGATTCCAAAAGTGTCTTCCTCGCTCGTTTCATTGGTCCCAATAGAGGAGAGGTCGGGTATAGATGTTCATTCCTTTCTCTCTTTTCTAAAACGTCCCTTTGGTCGCAGGCGAAAAAAGATCAAGAACACTTCGCCCCATTTGCCCAAGGAGTACTGGGATTTCCGGCCAGAGGAGTTATCCCCAGAAGTTTGGCTTGATCTATTTTCGGAATTTGTCTCACATCAATAAGTTTTTTATCTCGTTCAGAAGACCGGAATTCCTCTAATACCCTTTTATTCCATCATAAAGGCTGCTGCTTGTCAAATGTTTGATTTTTATATCATTCTGCATTCCCCAAGTTCCTCTTGAATCGATCAAAGGATAAAAATATCTGCATTATTGTTAAAATAGCATTACTTCAGTGGATAGTTTCACTCTGCGACTAAACAGCCTCCAAGAGAAACTTGTCCCATGTGAGTGGTTGAGAAACAGCGTTTCTAATCATAGAAGGCCAGAATGTTATATGCCCAGGCTGAAGGTGTTTCGCCAGTATTAGAAAGGCTACTTCGCCGACCAAGGCCAGATATAAAGGCGTGCAAAGATATCCTTTTCAACCATCTCGCTGCTTAACTTCCGAGACCTTCGGCGGAATGCGATCGGTTAAATATCCTCGTAAATTAAAGAGGAGAAAAATATATAGGCCCCACTTCAAACGAGGCGCACGAGTCCGTAGAGCCTCTGTCGGGGCCGATAGAGAACCTTAGCCCATACACCCTTTCGTGTAGATATACCTCATCGGCAGGCACAAGTACGTCGGGAAGGTATATTACCCCCTTCGTCCATGTGTTTGGCCGTCTTATAACTACCTTTACAACCTTCCAGCCGGCACCTTCTATCACTCCCCCTGTGTCATCAACCATACGTATATCCATGCCCATCACAAGACTACAGTACTTTTCCTTACTCCTAACATAGACTATAAGGCTATCAACCATGGGTATCGGGTAGTAGTAGAGGTCGTAGTAAGAGTTCCTCTCTCCGAACTTGTACCCCATCTCTTCATACCTCCTCTTCATATCCAAATCTCCCTCCTCTATCCATCTCTGTCCCGCTATAAGTGTAGCACCTGCTATGGATCTGCTCTTAGGACGAGCGAAGTAGAACCTCTGATAGGCCTTTATGACTATCTTTGCGTTTTTTTCCTTAGGCACACTATCGTCTGGCAGTATTAAAGTGTCTCTCCTAAGAGGGCTCTGCGCCCACCATCCACCTTCTAACTCCACCGGTTGTGATAGGAAATACAGGAGCATAAAGTTATATTCTAAGGGTGAAGCAAAAATTTCTCAAATGCATTTATCTA
>JAADCS010000139.1 GCA_013154295.1 Thermotogae bacterium | reverse complement strand
GGCGTAGAACTTCCGGGCGTCTATGTAGTTCTCCTGACTGTCCAAGGCCAACTTTATCTGCCTGTATATGTCCCTCGCAGCGCGGGGGTTGCCTCTCAAAAGCTCCGGCGAGAACCTCTCCGTATTCATGTCCCCCCAATTGACGTTCGTAAATCTCATCTCCTCAAGATAGACGTTTGCTATCTCTATCCTATCCGCCTCCGACAGGTCAAGGTTCTGGATGTAGAAGTTGGAGCGGGTGAGGGGGACGGGTATGTTGCTAAGGATGAGCTGGGGAGAGGAGCCGCCTCGCTTCTCAAATCTCACATTTACAAGTTCTATCTTCCCGCCGGGGACGGTATGGGGCTTGGTGAGTCGGATGTTCGCCCGCATGGGCCTTCGTTGTGCCTTCCTTTTCTCCTCTCCGGAGTCCTCAACTACCTCAACCAACTGGCCAGTAATGTGTTTATTCGGGGGTTTGGAAGCGCACGTTTTCTAAAAGTAGAGCGGAATGGAAGCAAGTGTTTTCACGAAAGGACAGCGTGGAGGAGAGGGTTATATTGCTGAAGTAAGCATCCCTTGAGAATGTGGCTTCACTAAAGTTAGCATCCCTTGAGAATGTGGCTCCGCTAAAGTAAGCATTCCTTGAGAACGTGGCCCTTCTAAGGTCAGCATAACCTGAGAATGTGGCTCCACTAAAGTTAGCATCACCTGAGAATGTGGCCCCCAAAAAGACAACATTACCCAAGAATTTAGCTCCACTAAAGTAAGCATAACGTGAGAACATGGCTCCGCTAAAGCTAGCATTAGCATCCCTTGAGAATGTGACTCTCCTAAAGTCAGCCTTACCTGAGAATGCGGCTTCCCAAAAGTCAGCATTACCTAAGAATGTGGCATTGCTAAAGTTAGCATCACGTGAGAATGTGGCATCCCAAAAGTCAGCATAACCTAAAAATGTGGCTATTCTAAAGTCAGCATAATCTGAGAATGTGGTATCCCAAAAGTTAGCATCACCTGAGAATGTGGCTTCACTAAAGTAAGCATTACCCGAAAATGCAGCTTCACTAAAGCTAGCATTTAAATAAAACTTTAACCTCTCCCCCTCCTCCCAAAAGTTCGTCGTCCTTAAGGCGATGTAAATTCCCTCTTCTCCTCTCTGTACTATCATTCCCTCAAACTCAGGAAAACTAAACCCTGAAAAATTGTACGTGTCTTCCCTCCTTATTCCCCACCTTCCCTCCCCGTATCCTTCCCTAAACTCCACATCTCTGTACCTCCTTATCAACCTCCAAAATTCCCCCACCCTATCATCCCGCCAATCTAACTCTGGCCCTCCGCTTAATATCTCCCTCAACCCCTCGGATAGTTCTTGAATGCGATCCATGTTGAGGGGAAATGCTCGCTGCTCCTCTCTCAACTCCCTCAACACCCTATCCTTCCTCCTCTTCCACTCCTCATGCTCCCTCCCCCAATTCTCTATCCACAGCTCGTTCTCCTTGTCCGTGTGGAAGATGCACTTGGACAGCTCATCCCTAAGCTCTTCAAATCTCGTCGTATTCAGGTCCGCAAAACCCGGAATGCTTCTCAAAACCTCAATATCCTCCCTCCCCGCCCACGTGAAGGCGATGTTGTCCCTAAAGCATCCATCAACCGAGCAGATGGTAGAGCGTAGATTGTAATCCTCCACCACCATCTGCCATCTCCCGGGCTGCGTCTCCCGATTGAAAGCATCCCAACGTTCTTTCATTGAACGTAATATTTTAACCAGGTTTTACCATGTATAAAGCCGGAGTCCATCATCCGTGGAGGACCAAGATATACTGAACTGATATTATAGCCCCCTTTTGTGCATTTGTATATCATTTTTTGGAAGTGAATATTTGCTTTGCCAATATTTTACGGGAAAATTGTGTGTATTTCTAAAATTGCTGTAGTTTTAGTGTAAGCCAAACAAATCCCATTACGGCGGTAAAATATCAAATCATGGCCGAGACTAAAAAGAGGGTTTTCTTTTTCGGGGACGGCGTGGCAGAGGGTTACAGTTTGGGAAAGGATCTTCTTGGCGGAAAGGGTCACGGTCTCCATGAGATGACCCACGTAGGGTTACCCGTACCTCCTGGTTTTACTATAACGACGGAGGTGTGTAGATATTACTATGAACACAACCGCCAGTTTCCGCCGGGTCTGGAGGAGGAAGTTTTGGAAAACCTTAAAAAGGTGGAGAAAGTTAAAGGACAGAGATTTGGAGATCCCAGCAATCCTCTCTTAGTCTCCGTAAGATCCGGAGCGCCAGTTTCCATGCCGGGTATGATGGATACGATCCTAAACCTTGGCCTCAACGACAAGATAGCCGAAGGCTTCGCAAAACTCACTGGTGAAAGATCTGCCTACGACTCATACCGTCGCTTCCTTCAAATGTTTGCCAAGGTGGTTCTAAAAATAAACGAGGAGAAATTCGCCCGCAAGTTAGACGAAATAAAAGCCAGGAGGGCAGCCTTCCTCATCTCCGAGCTACAAAACATGGGCTTGGATGTAGATGCCTTAACCCAAGAGCTGGACGATCCAAAGGATTCGAAGTATAGGGAGGTAAAAGTAGAGGGAGAACTTCTTAAAAAAGTCGCCCAACTACTAAAAATAAAGCCCAACAAGTCAGCTCTTAAAACGAAGGTAAGGGAGCTTTTGGAAGGAAAAGCTAAGGACACCGACTTAACCACCGAAGACCTGAAGGAACTGGTCACCAGCTTCAAGGAGATCATCCGACAGGAAACCGGTGATGACTTTCCACAGGATCCTTACACCCAGCTCTGGATGGCGATAAAGGCCGTGTTTGACTCATGGAACAACCCTCGGGCTATAGAGTATCGTAAGATTGAGGGAATACCCGACGATTTAGGCACGGCCTGCAACGTCGTCGCTATGGTCTTTGGCAACCTGGGTGATGACAGTGGAACCGGTGTGATGTTTACTCGCGATCCCAATACGGGTGAAAAGCGGGTGTACGGCGAGTTCCTTCCCAACGCCCAAGGGGAGGATATAGTGGCTGGCATTCGTACACCCATGCCCCTGTCTAAGATTGATAAAACGGATGAAGACCAGACGAGCCTTGAAGAGTGGGACCTGGAGGTGTACGAAGAACTCTTAAATTTAGCTGACAAGTTGGAGAAGTACTACCGCGATATGCAGGACATAGAGTTCACCATAGAACGCAGAAGGATATGGTTACTTCAAACCCGCCGAGGCAAACGCACACCGAGAGCTGAAGTTAAGATAGCTGTTGATATGGCCAAAGAGAATCTTATAGATCGCAACGAGGCCATCTTGAGAGTGGATCCTTACAGGTTTGAGAAAGTACTTCACCCTTACGTAGATGAAAAGAAAGTTCGCGAAAGATTCGGATACGTTCCCAAATTGGTCCACGGCATACCCGCCTCTCCCGGAGCAGCTACGGGCAAAATCGTGTTTGACCCCGAAAGGGCTCACGAGTTAGCCTCGGCAGGAGAGGACGTCATCCTCGTACGTCGTGAAACCTCACCGGAAGATATAAAGGGCATGGCGGCAGCTAAGGGTATTTTAACGGGCAAAGGTGGAGCCCTCTCCCATGCGGCGGTGGTGGCTCGTGGCATGGGCAAACCAGCGGTGGTAGGTGTGGAGACGGTAGAGATAAACGAAGAGGAGGGTTACATAAAGATTCCAGCCGCCTTTAACTTCAAAGGTGTTCCCATAACGCTTGGGGAGGGAGACGTGATAACCATAGATGGAGGATCAGGCATCATATACTTAGGTGATGTTCCTAAAGAGGAACCGAAGTTGGGTGGCGAAGTGGCGGAATTGCTCATGTGGGCCGATGAAGTGCGCCGTGGAAAGTTGGGAGTACGAGCCAACGCCGACACTCCCAAAGATGCTCGCAAGGCGAGAGAGTTCGGAGCTGAAGGTATAGGATTGGCCCGAACCGAACACATGTTCTTCTCCGAAGACCGTATAAGGGATTTTCGTACCATGATACTACTGGCCTCCCGAAAAGGTGAGCGTTACGAGAGAGCGAAGGAACGCATAAAAAACTATCAACGGGAGGACTTTTATGGACTCCTTAAGGAGATGGATGGCTTGCCGGTCATAATCCGCCTTTTGGATCCACCCTTACACGAGTTCCTACCCACCACTGATGATCAAATAAGAGAGACAGCCCGGTACGTGGGTATAGATGAGGAAGAGATACGTCATCTGGTGGAAACCACTGAAGAAGCTAACCCTATGCTGGGTCACAGAGGGGTACGTTTAGCCATAACCTATCCCGACATATATGCCATGCAGGTAGAGGCTGTAGCCGAAGCCTATCTAAAGCTCAAAGAAGAAGGTTACGATCCCAAACCCAAAATAATGCTACCTCTGGTAGGTTTCGCCACCGAGATGAAAGCCGTCCGGGAGATAGTGGAAAGGACGCTCGAAAAGTACAGTCTCAAGGGGAATATAGAGGTAGGTACCATGATAGAGTTACCCAGAGCTGCCCTATGCGGGGACGAGATAGCTCTGTATGCCGACTTCTTCTCCTTTGGCACCAACGATCTAACTCAAACGACCTTGGGTTTCTCAAGGGACGACGCCGGCAAGTTCCTCCCGGAGTACATAGAGAAAAAGCTCCTGACTGAGGATCCCTTCAAAACCGTAGATGATGCTGTAGCTGAACTGGTCGCTACAGGCACTAAGAAAGGCAAAAGGCAACAACCGGATCTAGAGGTTGGAGTATGTGGAGAACACGGGGGTGATCCCAAGAGCATACGTAAGTTCTATAAAGCTGGAGTTGATTACGTAAGTGCATCCCCCTTTAGAGTTCCCGTAGCCCGGCTATCAGCAGCCCAGGCCGTATTAGGAAACTAAGGGAGAAATGTTAATAAGGTTGAAAGCCCACAGGTACCGAAGCCTACGGTGGGTGGATGTACCTGTGGGCCCTTTCAACGCTCTGATAGGGCCAAACGCTTCCGGTAAGAGTAACTTCCTTGATGTTCTCCTCTTCGTAAAAGACATGATAACCTCGCGAAAATGGGGTTATGGGTGCGGTGCAAAAGAGAGCACCCGACTTTTCCCATCTCGTATGGATGATGAAGAACGTCGATGAAGGTTTTGAATTCGTAATAGAGTATGAATTGCCGGAAGAGTACCGTATAAAATCCAAAGATAAGAAGAGTACGGTCCCGCTCCCGTGAGGGAGCACCTGTACCTGGTGGAGAGCTCCTCCGTTAGCGACCCACCCCCAGAGAGGAGCCTGCTTCCAATCCTTTTTCCGGATAAACCCCTCATTGATACCACGGAGAGAAAAGTGAGAACGACGCCGGGCCACAGGTTGGTGGCCCGCAGGTTGGAGTACGGCCCAAGGGTGTATATGAGGTCGGAGCTTGGCCTCGAACCCTTCAACATAACCCTTGATATAAACCCCTGTAAGCCTGTCCTATCCGTACTGTTGGAAGATGAGCGAAGGTTTCGCACTTCATTATGGTTTAGGAACATACTGAAAAATTCGCTGCTTTTTATCCACCTCAACGTTGAAAAAATGAGACGTCCAACTTCTCCGAGTGCTCCCATCAACTTTCAGCCTGACGGTTCCAACCTTCCCATAGCCCCTTTAAACCTAAAGGGAAACTACCCGCAAAGGTTTTTGTGGTACGTCTCCCACGTGAGCGCCACCTTGAAGGACGTTGAGGATATTGAGATACACCGCAGGCCGGAAGATAACTTCCTATATATAGTCCTCCGCTACAGATACGGTCTAAAGGCTCCCTCCTGGGTGCTATCCGACGGGACCCTCCGCTTTCTCGCCCTTAGTGCTATTCCCTTCCTTCCACCCCAAAAACGCATATTCTTGATAGAAGAGCCTGAAAACAGAATACATCCCCGTGCCGTGAGTAGTTTGTTAGAAGTACTCAAATCCACTTCAGATAACCAGATATTCATAGCCACTCATTCCCTCCTCCTGTTACGCCAGATGCAGCCGGGGGATATACTCGTCTTTAGGAAGACCAAGGAGGGAGCTACCGACATAGTGAGGGGGACAGAGCATCCCGCGTTGCGGAAATGGAGAAAGAAAATACCCCTGGATAAGTTGATGGTGAGTGGTATTCTATGAACGAACAAAAATACGACGTCGTTATACTGGTGGCGGACTTCTACTTAACGAGGAGCCTTAGAATCGGCCAAGTCAGATATGAAGTGATCATCCACGAGGAGAGCGATCCGGGGGTTTTCAACAACCCTACGAGCTCTTACGGGAGTACTACCAAGGCAGAGCCAAAAAGGTCATGGTGATGTTGGATGAGGAGTGGGAAAACACCAACTGGAAGGAGGAGGACATAGCTGTCATCGTACCATCTCCGGAGATAGAGATATGGGCGTGGTATGATACCCAAAGACTCGCACGAGCCTTAAAGGTCGAAGAATCAATCGTGAAGGAGTGCCGCAAGAAGTACAGCCTAAGGGAGAACGGAAAACCCGAAAGACCTAAGGAGGCTCTGGAGTGTATAGCACGCTCCGTAAAGGTACCGTACGGGAGGGGCGTGTTAGAACTCATAGCAAAGGGTGTGAGTAGGAGGGTGGCCAACGCGTGTGAGGATAAGGAGTTTAAAAAATTTATCAGGTTCTTGCGGAAATAATTGTCTTGTGTCCCAATTCCCCAGAGCATCAGGTCGGTATCACTTTGCGGTCAAGCAGCTTCATAGTGGTACCAGCCCACACTTTTTTACCGGAAGGATAGGTATTAGCAGTAGCATGTAATGGTTTCACTGTGAGGGTAAATAGCCTCCAAGTGAAACCACCATTTACCCTGTCAAAGCAGCACCTCTTTAGATCGTTCGTATATGCTACCGAAGGTAAACTAAACCTTTCCTCAAATGTTCCCGTGGTGCAGCTACCAATTCCAAGCATCTAAGGTATTAATCTCCAGTAAAATAGGCGGTTATGGAAGAGAGAAAGTCAGTTAGAGAGGAGAAGATCATCATATCGAAGGAGGAGATCAAAAAGTACGAAGATAAGGTTGCCCGCGAGATAGCGAGCAGGGTAAAAATTCCCGGCTTTCGTCCAGGTAAAGCCCCCATATCGCTTGTGAAGAAACACTACGGTGAGTACATAGAAAGCAGAGCGATTGAGAAAGCCCTAGACGACAAGATAAGAGAGCTGGCCGGAGAAAGAGATTGGATCATCATAGGTACTCCCGAGATCGTAGCCAAAAGTGAAATGGATGATGCGTACGAGTACACCTTAAGGTTTGAGGTGTATCCGAAGATAGAGATACCGGATCTTACCCAGATAAAGGTCAAAAAACGTATCAGAAAAATAACCGACGCGGACGTTGAGGAGGAGATACAGCATCTAAAAGAGGAGAATGCCACACTCAAGAGCGTTGATCGGGAGGTGCGCGAGGGAGATGTGGTTTTAGCTGAGTTTTTCATCCGCAAGGATGGAAAGGAGAGCAAAAGGAGGAGGGCCCGCATATTTGTGAAGGCCAGCGAGTTAGATGAAGAACTGTATAATGCTATTTTAGGTAAAAAGGCGGGTGATCAGATAATCTTACCTGGAGAAGAGGAAGGTGAAGAAGAGGTGTATGAGATAAAGAAAGTCCTTGAGATGGAGTACCCATCGGATGAAGAGCTGGCCGAACTTCTCGGCTATCCCCCCGACCAACTGCGTGAAAGGATACGTCAGGAACTGGTAGAGGATGCGCAGAAAGAAGCGGAACTCTTTCTGGAGGAAGCCATAATCCGTGAGATCTTACGTCTTGCTCCTTTTGAACCACCTCCCAGTTTGGTTTTTAAAGTGTACCAAGATCTGGCTGCCGACATGGGGAAAGACCCCTCCGAAGTGGATGAGGAGCTTCTTCAGATGGCAGCCTTTCTGGTCCTTCGCGATCTCGTAATTCTACGACTCATAGACGAGAAAGATATAGAGATAACGGAGGAAGATATAATTAAGTACCTAAAGGAGGAAAGCGAAGAAAACCCAGAACAGTTCCTAAAAGAGGCAAAGAAGCGGGGTAAATACGAAGAGCTAGCGAACAAGTACTTAATTCGAAAAGCCTATGATTACCTAAAACAGACCGTTCAAGTGGAACCGGAATTCGTATAATCGCACCTGTAGCGAGGGAAGAGGGCGCTCCTTAATCGTACGTTTGGGAGAACTCCTCCCAGAGCCTTTTAGCTCCGAAGACAACCCCCCTTATAAAGTCGTTTATACCTATAACCAGCATCGGCCAACTTTGGGGATCACCCTTCCCCTGAAACACCAGCACCAACTTATCTCCTTCGGTTAGGAGATCCCATGACTCGCCGTAAGGTATCCTTGCGAATACCTCCAGGTTCTCCAACTTGAAGTTCATAAGTATATAGGGAACCTCATCCTCTTCACCATAGGCGACATCCAAAGTGATCTCAGGTGACTTTTCCAACGGGAGATCCAATCCACTCCTCTCCACGAAAAGTAAAAGAACCCCTTCATCTTCGTGGGGGTCAACCTTCACGACTCTAAGAATACGATCCATATTAGGAAGTTAGTACGGATAGTAACTCCTCGGTGTCGGTTTCGTCCTTGCCGTTCAGAATATCCTGTAGGAGGGTATAGGTAGTTTGAGGTTCCCGATCCAATCTTTCAACCACTCTCAACATCTTGGTGTAAAGATCCCCATTTTGGGGCCACGTCTCGTAGAGGATCTTGTAGATACGTGAATAGCTCTCCACAACTATGGGGTTACGTAAAATGTAGGAGTAATCCTGAAGAGGTTCAGCCTCCACCAGATAGTACAGATTTCTACCTTTACGGATCTGGACGCTATAGGTACCCAGCATGGAAAGGTTCCGTCCAATTATCTTTATGATACCCAGACCATCAGCAACGCTTACGTATAGGCGTTGCTTACCTTTATACACCCTTTCGTCTAACACGAGTATCTTTACCCTATATTCCATATAGCTCTACCTCCTTTTTGTTACCGCGGATAACAGCAACAGGCATATCGGGGGTGTTATGAGCAAAAGCCACCTCTCCCCTAACGTTCAGGGCTATAACACCCACCGGGTAGCCCGTTAGAGATATTACCCTTTCGGCTGCCTCTTGAAGAGGCACACCTTGAAAGTATAGTACACACAACGTTTTAGTCATCAGTGTTTGAATTATACCCTCGCCGACACCCGTCGCCGATGCTCCACATCCATCTTCGGCCCACGTTCCTGCTCCAGGTATCGGTGTATCCCCCACCCTACCGGGCAGTTTTATGGATGATCCTCCGGTAGAGGTACCGGCCGCCACTCTCTTACCGTCGGTTGCAACGGCCCCCACAGTACCTATAAAAAGCTCCGGATAACGCCGAAGCAGTTCAGCTGTCTTTTTGGCATAGAACGGCAGATCCTCTACGGATTCTATTAAGGCCCGTACCTTCTTTAACTTCTCCCTGGCTCTATCGGTAACTGGATCATCCTCCGGTAAGTTGAAGATTCTAGCGAGACTTTCAGCTCCTTCCCCATACATGATGTGATGGGACGTCTTCTCCGCTATGAGGCGTGCTAAGGTTATGGGATTCTTCACCCTGGAGACACCGATAACGGCACCTATAAGCCTTGGTCTATCTCGCACGATACACGCATCCATTTCCACCCTCCCATCCAAACTTAACACGCTCCCTTTCCCTGCATTGAAGTGGGGTGAATCTTCCAACACCCTAACACTTTCCTCAACGGCCTTGAGGGGACCTTCCCTCTGGAGTACCTTGAACCCCACTTCCGCAGCCTTCCTTAAAACTTCCTTGGCCAACTTCCTGCGTTGGCTCCCCCACCGCCCCGCTCCACCGTGGATCACTATAACACCCATGGAAAGTTTTTCATTTTAAGGGAGAAAAACGGCCCGTGTGGCAAATTTAAAGCCCCCTCTCTATATCAGCCAAAGCTCGGAAACTACCAAAAACGGTGGTGATGAGGGTTATAACAAAAAGAAGTGATGACAGAACGAGGTTGAAGCGAAGGGCATCCGGTGTAGGGGAATAGCGAGTCAATATAGCCAGGCCGATGGTTAAAACCAAAGCCCACGAGACCACGGTGTATATAAGTGAAAGGAGAATGTACGGGTAACGGAGACCTAAGGGAGACACCCCGGCAAGACGTAGTATCTCTATCATGTTACGGCGATGATGCACCACAAATCTAACCGTGTAGAAGGACACGAGAAGAGTTATCAAGAAGGCTACACCCAAAACCACCACATTGGCACCGAGGAGGAAATTGAAGAAAGTTTGGGCCGCCTCCAACCATTCCCTACCATAGTAGACACCGGAAACTCCAGCGTACGCCTCAATCTCGCCTCCGAGCAGATCCAAGAAGGTTATGTCTTTCCAGTGTTCTTTCGGATAGACGCGGATTATAGGATAGAATACATCGTCTCCTAACCGTTCCAAAAGATCTTTTACTTGGGGATAATGCTTCAGAAACTCTTCCTTGGCCTTATCCTCTGTAAGAATTTCAGCGCTCTTAACGCCTCCTAAAAGCTTTAGGAAATTCGCTACATCCTGTGGCTTCCCCTTGGGAAACACCTCGAGACGAATATCGGCTCGTATCCGGCTATAGGTCACGTAAGAGAGATAGGCAGCATTGGCCGTTATCATAACCATAAGGACGGAGAGAGTTATACCCAGGATGGTAAAAACGCTCCGATAGGAAGCGGCAAAGAGAGCCTTAAAGGTCTCCTTCATCGCTGAAGCCCCTTAGAAGCTCCTCCAGCTCCTTCTCCGCCCGTGCCTCTCTAAGGGCCGTTATTATGTAGGAGTCCGGTTTTACACCCGATATTATCACCGATATTTTGACCCTGTCCATCATGTTGTCCTTCCCCTGGATAAAGTCGCCCATCTTAACGTAGGGGGATCTACCGGCCATTATGATTTCCTTCTTCAGATAATCTACCACGGCGGATTCCTTTTCCCAGGTTAGGGTTTTACCGTTATGGAAGAAACCCACGAGCAAAGTTCGGGCCCCACTCAAACTGTTTATGGATAGATGCCGTTTCTTCTCCTCTATTCTCTCCGGTAACCGGTTTATCTCCTGGGCCGTAGGTATATCAAAGGTAGATATGAAGGCAAACTTCGAGAGGTTGAAATCCTCGCCCCTGGCAGGAGGTTCCAAGGCTTTTTGGATGTCGTTGAAATCCAAGTTCGGCTTACCGTAATCTTCGCTGATCTCCAAAACCGTCATGATGGTGTTGGCCACGTACTCGTCCGCTAGCTTATAGGCTTGGGCTATAGGCATACTGGGATCCACGATACTTCCGTTATTTATAACCACCACCGAATCCAGTAGGCGATAATACTCCACCAAACCTGCCCGTGCTATCTCCGTCTTAACTCCGGATTCCACGTCCTCCGGATATATCAGTATACCCATGACTATAGCTTCGGGAAACATATCCCTTAGGTGTTCAACTATAACCGGACCGGAACCCGTACCAGTCCCTCCTCCAAGGCCTGCCACGACGATAATGAGGTCATACTCACGCTCATCACTATGTTTTATCATATTTAGCTTCCCCACACGTATGGCCTCTTCTGCCATCCTTCGCCCTTTCTTGGGGTCCGAACCGGCCCCTCGCCCCTTTCTCCCTAACTGTATAGTGTTATCCAGGCGCAGATTGGCCAGGTTCTGTCGGTCGGTGTTTATAGCGTATACATCTACCGTATAAGGATAGTTCTTCAGATGTTCAGCCTGAACCTGATCCACAATATTACACCCTGCTCCTCCTATCCCTACCAGCAGGATCTGCGTGCTTTGTTGTATTTCCTCCATGTACATCTTACTCCTCCTTTTCTTCAAGACCTGCTATCTCTTTCTTTACAAACGAGACGACTTTATCTTTTAGCTTTGAGAGTATTCCTCCCTTCGCCCATCCATTCCTCCGACGGGAAGGAGTGCCCTTTCTCAAAAGTTTTGCAACCTCGCGTCTTATACCGTTGAATACCAGAAAGTTGGGTGCGGTACCTTCTATGTCCAACGGCTCAGGAAAACCGGCGTCAGATATGTAGTTGTGTATTCGTTTAAATAGAGCAAAACCTCCGGACACGCTCAAAGTGAAAGGTCTGTCAGAACCTCCGTTTACCACCCTTTTGACTTGAGTATGGTTTAAAAATTTACGGAACGAGGCGCGCATTATCTCTTCTATGATGGCGGTTTCTATTAGCTTTCCGGAAGCTTGAACTGTCCTATCCCCGGTTTCCAAGTAGGTTTCCAGAACTCTCCTTCCTTCCTTGAAGGTTATACTCAAGGTTGAACTTATCTTTTGAATGAGACTCTTCCCGCCCTCCGGGAACTCGTAAAAATCATGCACTCTACCGTTCTCCAGTCGTATTATACGGAAGGAGGTGTATCCCAGATCCAAATGGATATGGGTGTCTACGTCCACCCCCTCCACACCCAAGGCAGCGTATATGGGAGAACTGTAGATTCCAAGGGGAAGCAGAGGTACATCAGCGGTGGCGTTATACTCATGAAACATATCGTAGAGGTTGTCATACATATCGCTGGGAACGGTAATTGCTACGGCCATGCCTTTCAACCTTTCCACCCTAAGGCCCCTTGGATTTTCTACATCTCTCTCGCTTCCGCCTTGAATCACACTGTAACGGGATATGGAGAAGAAAAGGGGAACTCGTTTGCCGGCGGTTAGCTTATCACGAAGTTCATCGTGCAGTTTCCTTATCTGTTCCTCGTTAACCTTCCCCTCGTCGGATGCGGGAGGAATGGAAATCTCGTGGGTGGCGGTCCGAAAAGTGGCTTCTCCACTTATATGGATGGTGAGAATGGTTCCTATCTCCTCTACGTTCTCCAAAGGTACGGTCTTGAAAACTTCGGATACTACCTTTCGTAAGGTCCCCACAGCTGCATCCAAATCGGATATGTAACCCCTGAAACCCTCGGTGGGCACTTCTGCCACGTTCTGTATCCAATCCGGTCCCACCATCGTGGCCTTCGTTTTGAAGGCACCCATATCTATAACCAGGATACCGGAGCCTGCCCTATTTGAGAATTTCAATTTCTACCTCCAGTTCTATACCAAAAACCTTATATACGCGATCTCTCACGTACTCTATGAGACGTACGGCATCGTCAGCCGTACCCCCTTCGTTTACGAAGAAGTTGGCATGTTTCTCCGAAACTTTTACTCCACCTATCCTGAATCCCTTCAGGCCCGCCTCCTCTATAAGCTTACCGGCGTAATGACCCGGTGGGTTTTTAAACATGCATCCGGCTGTCCTCTCTCTCCATGGTTGGTGTTCTTCCCTATAAGCCAGAAACCTTTCCATCCTCCCTCGAATGAGGTGGGGGTCGTCTTCTGATAGTCTAAACTTGGCCTCTAAGAGTATCCCAAGCTCTGGTAGGGCGGAGGTTCTGTAATCCAAGTTCAGCTCCTCCTTGGGCAGAGTTCTGATATATCCATCCTCCCCCACAACGTAGGCTTCCACCAACATATCCCCTATTTCCTTACCATGGGCACCGGCGTTCTTCGCCACCCCTCCACCTATCGTTCCTGGAATTCCTGCCAGATATTCAAACCCACTTAGCCCTCTATCGGCCAGGATGCGGGCTACCTTTGGAAGGGCCTCTCCTGTCTTCAGGAGGACCTGGTTTCTCTCCACGTTCATCCCCCTAAGAGCCACCAGACGGATAACCAGGCCGTTAAATCCTCTGTCACCTATCAGGATGTCGGATCCGGCTCCCAAAGGCAAGATAGGAACCTCCTTGGCACGAGCGAAGTTTATGCCTTCTACAACGTCTTCAACACTGTGCGCATCCAGAAAGTACCGAGCGGGTCCTCCTAAACGGAAGGTAGTGTAAGGAGCAAGGGGTACGTTTTCCTGTATTCGGGGGAACATAACGTGGAATTATAGGGCAGGTTTATGAGCGCTGCAGGCTTTTGTTTATACCAACTAAGAGCGAATCAGTTTATCGCCTCGAATATGTTTCACTTCTAATTATCATAAAATAAACGTTTTGCGAACGATCAAATAATATATGCTACCCCATTGATGCAGCTGAAGATCGGATTCTTTGGCAATAAAAATATTGGAAAAATTGTGCAATAAACATCCCACGATGGTACTACTATAACCCAAACGTTTCTACACACCTTCCTACCCCTGTCACGGATATTATATTATAAAGATGCCCCACTCTTCCACAGGTAGTACAGCGGTTTTTCGGTGGAGAACCAACGACTTATTATCATTGCCGCGATGGGGGCGGCGGCTGAACTTCCGTGTCCTGCGTTTTCTACAACCACGGCCACAGCCAACGTAGGATCGTCGTAGGGAGCGAAGGCTATAAACAAAGAATGATCCTCACCATGGGGATTTTGGGCTGTTCCGGTTTTTCCGCCGTAGGGGAAGTTGGGTATTCGGCACGAGGCAGCGGTTCCATTTTCCACCACCCCCTTCATTCCCTCCTTAACGTATCTGTAGACCCAATCTGGGGCCTCTATCCGTAGGGTCTCGGCGCGGTCAAAGGAGGAGAACCTTGGAAGCGTCACCCATCCACCGTTTCCTATGAGTCCGGCCTCCACAGCCAAGAAAACAGGCGTAGTTAGTATCTCTCCCTGCCCTATGGCGTAGTTCAGAACCGATCCGTAATATCGCGCCTTCTTCGGAAAGCGAGAAGACACTTCCTCCGGTAGAGGAGTGAGTTTGCGTCCAAATAATCCCGTCTCCCAAACCGCTTTTATGAATTTTTTGGGGCCGAATCTGGCACCTACGTTGTAAAAGAAAACGTTACAAGATAGACTTATCGCTTTTTTCAGTCGAGTGTAACCATGAACAGACCAACATCTAAACGCCCTATTTCCTAGCCATACTTTACCTCTACATCCAACACCGAAGAGTGTGTCTATAACACCGTACTTGAGAGCAAGGAGTGCCACAAGAGGTTTAAAGGTAGAGCCGGGTGGATAGAGACCTGCGACAGCCCTGTTGAGCATCGGAGCATCCGATTTAGATGCGGAGGTATCATACGGGTTGGGTTTGGAATACGATAGATAGACTTGACCGTTTTTGGGATTGAAGGCGAAGATGGCTCCCTTTCGGTAAGGTCTCATGAGAGAATCGGCCAGTCTGTATAGGTCTATATCCAGGAACGTGCGCACATCTTTTGGGTTTTGGAATACTATCACCTTAGGCTCATCTATAAGATTACCGTGAGCATCCACGTTTAAGCGAACGTAGCCCAGCTCTCCACTCAAATGGAGGTCATAGAGCTTCTCGAGAGCAAATATACCTTTACCATCGGATGTGGCCTTTCCTGCTACGTGGAAACACTCCTTACATACCAGTCTTCGCCGTACTGATGGTACCACCTCTAAACTCCTGAAAAACGGTCTAAGTTTCATAACCTTATAGACCTGATCCTCTGTCAGTCCTTTTATCTCCGAATAACCCAAATACTTGTATTTTTTGAACTTGACTCTACTTCCGAAAAGTTTTTGAAGGTTCCTTTTATCAGCCTCCTCCACATCACGACCCAAGTTAAACTGTATAAGCTTCCAGCGAACTTCCGAGGTGGAAAGTGGGCGGCCCTTACGATCTAAAAGCATTCCCCTAACGGTCCCCAGAGAGATCTTTCGGGTGTAATTTTCTACGTCTTTCCCACGTAAGCTCCGGTCAAACACTCTCTGCACATAACCCACCAGGACGATTATAGGTATCAAAACGGATGCGATGAGAGGTAGAAATAGTCTTTTCAAAAGGTGAATTCTAAGGATGCGATACACCAGAAAACCGTACGACCTTAAAATGCATCGTAATGCTTTCATATGTCGTGGTTCATTTCTCTGTTCCAGATCTGTGGAAAGAAGGATGGAAACCATCCCACACTCCTTTGGTGATGTGGGAAGACACGATCACCTTACCTTTAGATGTTAGGCGGTATATCCTTCAGTTTGCCGTAGCTGGTAGAAGGTTCCCGTACGCATCTACTACCATTTTGGGTGTGTCCCGATGGTCCCTAGACAGCATCTCTCTTGACTTCTACGGCTACATGATAGATAGTGTGAAGGTGGGAACCTCCTTGGCTACCTTCCGCCGGGATACGGGTGTACTTATCGTTTATCTCCCCTCTCCCCTGCTCAGTGGGGACAGTGTAAGTCTAACCGTATTTTACCATGGGAGTCCCGATTCCACAGGCTGCCCATCCTTTACCCGCGGCTTCTACTTTCGGAGTGATGGCTTCTTTACTCTCTCCTACCCCGACGGCTTTAGATGTTGGGCACCCTCCTATGACAGACCCTACGAGAAGGCGGAAGAGGGGGTAGAGTTATACGTTGAAGCCGATCCACTTCTGACCGTTTTGGCCAACGGAGTTCTGCTAGATACGGTACCGACGGGAAGTACCAAGATATGGCACTACTCCCACGGCCATCCTATAGCCACATACCTGATAGCGGTAGCAGGCAGGGTGTTGGCCGCCAACCGATGGGTATGGACCTACGACACCTTAACCGTCCCCGTTCTCTCGTGGGTCCCTCCCTTGGATACCGTCTATAGATGGGGAGAGAGTCTCACATCCATGCTTACGGTTTTCTCCGACCGTTTCGGCCCCTATCCCTTCGCCGATGAGAAGTATGAGCAGAGTGTAGTTATGGCCTACTTCGGTGGGGGAATGGAACATCAAACTACGCCTTTCTTCTCTTCCTACTTCGATAACTACGTTCAAGCCCACGAGTTGTGCCATCAGTGGTGGGGAAACGCGGTAGGATACGGTACCTTCAAGGATGTATGGTTAGGTGAAGGATTCGCTACATACTGTGAGATGCTCTGGGCCGAAACTCGAGGAGGAATTTTCGGATACAGAAACTATTTCACCAACGTGATAGAGCATACCTTCTTCCTATACGCCTCCAACCCTGGAAAACCCGTATACGATCCCGGTCCCTCCGTAGGGGACATCCTTTCGGTCTATACCTATAACAAAGGGGCTGCCGTTCTACACATGCTCCGTTACATTTTAGGTAACGACACGTCGCTCTTCTTCGGGGCACTGCGTTATTACAGAAACCAACACGAAGGTTCCTACGCTCTAACCAGCGATTTCGTGGAGGACGTTGAAACCTATACCGGTAGGGATCTTAGTTGGTTCTTCAACCAGTGGGTCTATGAGGCCGGGTGGCCTGAATACGAGGTACGTTGGAAAACCTGGCAGGATAGCTCGGAAAACTGGAAGGTGGTGGTCCGCATAGAGCAGGTTCAACCTTCGCCGGTTCCCACCTTTAAGATGCCACTGGAATTGGGCTTCGCTTCAGAGGCGGGGACCGAGATACACACGGTGTGGGATAGCCTAGACGTTCAACATTTTATCTTCACAGTTCGTAACCGACCCGACACCCTTATCTTTGACCCCATGAACTGGGTTTTAGATAGGCACACGGTGATTTACGACCCCACCCTCAATCTGAACGAGCGATCACCCGGTGTTAGAGACGTGATAGTGGAAGTCAGAGGTAGAAGGGTGACGATCGTGGGAATAAACGGTAACGAGAGGGTTGAACTTTACGATAGGAGTGGTCGCTTATTGAAACGTGCCAAAGGGAAGATAAAGGTGACCTTGCCACCTGGAATATACTACGCCAAAAGTTTGGGAAGCATAAAGATGTTTGTAGTTGGAGGTTTCCAACGTTAAAATATACTCTATGTTTCGCCGATGGGGTACGGTGATCATTCTCTTTGGAGTGTTACTCTCATGCACGGAGAGGCGTTATCGCGAGAACATCAGAGTAGGTAGTTTGTACGTTGAAAGCGACACGGCTATATCCTTGAAAATCGTAAAAGATAACGATACTATCTTCTACGGTAAGACCCGTACGTTTTACAGAACGTCCTATTACTCTCCCATTCGCTACGGCACCTTCAAGGTTTATCTCCCCACAGGTAGCGGATGCGCCCGATCCGAAGTCAGTACCCTAAACGAAGGATGCGGTATCATAATCGTACCCGACACCCCTTCCACCTACGGTGAATGCCCCTCCTGCGATTCAATCGCCACCGAAAGGAACACCATTGTAGATGTGTTGACATGGGATAGACCCGTGGCTGTGAAGGTGAACGGGAAGTGTCTGCAAGTCTTTGAGAGTGAGAGAATCTATGCTGCCTATGTGGATAGTCTTCTTCCAGGTGAATATCTACTCGTTCTAGGATCTGATACCGTAAAGGTTGAAACGGTGTTTGTATCCTCCGAGAAGTGTGCGCGTATAAACGTAGGAGGTGATCTATGAGTCTCATATGGGGAGTTTGGCTCGGTATGGGTTTCAGTGGGGGACCAACCAAAGCTCCGATACCACGGGCAAGTGTAACTTTAGGAACCGATTTATACGGTGGTCTTATGATTGCTAGGCTCTTTACCTTTCAGGTTTCTCTCTATCCCAACATCCAAACGGCTGGCACCTGCCCCGATAATTGGTTTCGAATTAAGGGATCCCTTATTTTTAAGAACCACGAGTTGGGAGCCATAGCTTCCTACCTGTGCGTGCATAACACCGGCACCTATACCAAAAACATGGGCAACTACAGTGAAACCTACGAGTACAGTACCGGGGCCTACACCTACGGTGTTGGTGGGTTCTACAATCTACGTTTGACCTTTATAAAGAAGCTTAGGACGTATGTAGGCTTGAGCTTTCTCTACCCTGTAGTCTCCCAAACTGTACCCCTAAAAGAGGGAGAAAGCCCCGCACCTTATGTATCCTATCCCACCGTAGGTTTTCATATCGGTTGGGCCTGGGGGAGAAAGCTCTTTTAGGGCTTAAACATGGAATTACCAAGATCTATAAGAGCGGAGACAGTCCGGCGGCTTAAGATGTAACGGTTTGAAGCAGGTGGATCCCTGCGCCAACTAAAAGCGTTCTTCGTCGCCAGTAAGAAACCCCACATTCCTGAGGGATAGGTGGGGGTGAAAGATACGTAAAATATCACGTCGCGGAAGAAGTGTTTTAGAACCTCGTAGGTCTTTTTTATTTGCTCGTCGTAGAGGAGAGGTGATCCCACCTGCATACCCACCACACCTCCTTCCTTTAAGGAGTTGGCCAGATCTTTTAGAAACTCCTCTTCAAAGAGAACCTTAGCCGGACCGACGGGATCGGTAGAATCCACGATTATAACGTCGTAGAGACGCTTTTCCTTCACTTTTTTGGCACCGTCCGTTATCTCAACCTTAACGCGTGGATCATTTAAAAAGCGACCTGTACTTAAAAATCTACGGGAAACCTCAACCACCTTCTCATCAATCTCGGCTACCACCACCTCTCTCGGCGAATACTTGAGCAACTCACGGACACTACCTCCATCTCCACCCCCGATAAGAAGGACCTCGCGCGTATGTTTTGTAACCATCATAGCCGGGTGAACTAACGCTTCGTGGTAGAAGTACTCATCCCGCTCGGTCATCATCACCAGACCGTCCAAAACGAAGACCACCCCCCAGTGTTCGTTGCGGAAAATCAGGATATCCTGAAACTCCGACCTTCCGCTGAAAAGGATTTCGTCCACCCGTATATAAAGGCCGCTGCCGGCCCTATGCTCCTCTTTGAATTCTAACTTGGGCTTCTCCATAATGCAACCCCCGCGAAGGCACACACGAATCCCTCCTCAACCTTCGCGTCTACACCCGAACTCAAAATCCTATCCACCTCTATACCCCTATCCAACAGAGCCTGGCGGGCCAGATCTTCGGCTCTGGCTATCAAAACGTAGGCTGGCTCCGGACCGGTTACCTCCATGATTATGCCTATTTTGCTGGTATCTTTGGGTATAGCCACAGCGACAGCGGCTCCAACTCTCTCACCCGGCACGTTACTTACTTTTTCACCGTAGGCTATAGGGAGCAAGTAACCCTTGGGAAGATCCACCTTATCGGCCGGTGAGGATCCGGGAGGTAGAACGGAGGAGACTTTCAACAGGTTATAATCCGCGAATCCCGCCTTCCTTAAAGCCCTGTCAAAGGCTAATATGTACTCGTGGGCTTTGCCCACACCCGCACCTAATCGGAAACGCACTTTCTCCCTAAGGTCAAGCGGTCCAAATCGGTGGATTTTCATCGGTTATCACCCTCCCAGAAGAGAGAGCATCCTGCAGGAACTTCGGAAGCTCAAAAAGAGCACCGTGAAGTTGGGGTGTGTAAAAGAACAGGGACGAGGCGAAATCAGAGATCCTACGTTCGATCTCCTGAAGTGGAATGTGTTTAGGATCTCTACCCTTAGAAGCTAAGGTAAAAGCCCAATCCATCTGGAAGGAGAATATAGGTGCGTGATAGACCCTCACCACAGGAAAAATCTCCTTCAAGGTGACATAAACGTCCCGCACGAACTGGTTGTAATAGGGATCGGCGCTGGCTGACTGAACCACCAAAACCCCATCTTCGGAGAGTCTCTTGTATACCGTCGTATAGAACTCCTTGGTAAACAGCATCACGGAGGGGCCGCCCTCCAAAGGTTCGGTGAGATCGCTTATAACCACATCATAGGTTTCATCGCTGTTCTCTAAGAAGGAACGAGCATCCGCAAATATCAGTTTGCTCCGCTCGTCGTAGAAGGCGCCGGCGTGCCATTCCGGTAGGTAGGCCTCGCAGAGTTTCACCAACTGTTCGTCTATATCCACCATGGTGGCTCTTTCAATCGGATGACGCAGAGCCTCTCGTAGAGTGGCACCCTCCCCGCCTCCTAAGATTATAACTTTCTTAGGATCGGGATGGGTTAGCATGGCTGGATGCACCAGTGCTTCGTGATAGATAGCCTCATCTATCTGTGCCGACTGGATCTTTCCGTCCAAGAACAAGGCCTTACCGAAAACCTCCACCTCAACTATGTCCACCTTCTGGTAGGCTGTCTTGCCGTGATAGATGTGTCGCTTAATTTTGTGGAGAAACAGGAGATCCTCCGTATGTTTTTCAAGATACCAGGTTCCTTCCAGCATGGTGATGATTCTAAGGGTGGCCCGACAGCTCTAAGGGGCGAGGCGATAGGCTAAAAACACAGCCAAAAGATAGGCCAAAACGTTCATCACCAGGCCCAACTTGATCATATCCTTGAGTTTTACCAACTCAAACGAGTAGACTAACATGTTCGGAGGTGTAGCAACCGGAAGCATGAAAGCTCCTGATGCCGCAACGGCCACTACCGCAGCCAGGGCTTTGGGGTCTAAACCTACACCCATAGCGAAGGAGAAAGCCAGAGGTATGAGGACAGCCGAAATGGACGTGTTAGACGCAAACTCCGTCAACACCAACGTCACTATGGCCCAAGCCCCCACCACTAACATGGGATGTAAATGGGCAAACCCTCTAAGGGCCTCCGTTATGGCCTCCGATAGCCCGCTCTTTACAATCATGTGTGAAAGGGCAAACCCCCCACCGAAGAGGAGCAAAGCATTCCAAGGTACGTCCTTCGTATCCCTCCAGTCTATAAGCCCAAAGAGAAACAGAAGTATTGAAGACAATATGGCTACGGTAGAATCATCACCGCCAGATACAAAGGAGGACCAACCTGGAACTTTCACCTCACCCAAATTCAATCCCGACCTCGTAAGCCAAAGGGTAACGGTTATTAGGAAAATGATGAGAACCAATCTACCTCTGGTATCCACTTTTATCTCTTCGACCTTAACCTTCACCCGACGTTTCCCCAGGCGGAACCATCTAACAGTTATGATCAGGAAGAGGAGCTCCAAAAAAAGGGAGTAAGGGAGGCCAAAGACCATCCAGTCGGTGAAGGAGACGTTTATATCATACGAACGCAGCACTCCCGCATACATTATGTTTGGCGGAGTGCCAACCAGCGTAGCTATACCCCCTATGGTGGCCGAGTATGCTACACCGAAGGCAAGGGCTGTGGTTAGAGCCCCCGCTTCTAAGGAGAGTATCAGAGGAATCATTATCAGAGCTGATGAGGTGTTGCTTATCCACATAGAGAGCAGGTAGGTGGCCAATGAAACTCCCAAGAAGAGGCCTATTTCGGAGTTTCCAAAGATCCTTAGGATGCGATGGGCGAGAAAACGATGCAGGTTGTATTTTTGTAACCCTATAGCCAAGAGAAAACCACCTAAAAAGAGGAAGACAGGAGACTTGGCGTAGTTAGGCGCTATCTCTTTGGCCGGCATGACACCGAAAATCGGAGCCAAAACTAACGGTAGTAGAGCCGTTATGGCCAAAGGTATCACCTCACCTATCCACCACGCACCCATCCAGAGAACTGCACCCACCGTCGCCGCCATCTTCGGATCTACGGGTAAAAGCAAAGAAAATAGGAAAAGGACGGGACCTAAGACCGTCAGAAGGCGGCGATAGAACATCTCAGATCCTTGAGAGGACTTTCAAAAGGGCATCTATATCCTCTTTACTGTACCTATCGGTGAAAGCCATAAGGAGATAATTCTCACCCAAATCCTTTACCACCGGTCCCACTAAGAAACCTTCCTCTACCAAAGCTTCCATCACTTTCGCTGCCGGCATAGGCGTTTTTACGGTTACCTCTCTGAAATGTACTCCTTTGAAGGCCGGTTCGTAATGTTTGGGCAGATTCTCAAGGAAGTATTGGGTCTTCGAGAAGGTAGTTTTGGCCCGTTTTATAAGACCTTCCCTTCCCAAAAGTACCGTGTAAACGGCCACAGCTAATGCTACCAGCTGATTGTTGGTGCATATGTTGGAGGTGGCTTTGGCTCGGCGAATATGCTGCTCGCGAGCTTGAAGGGTGGTCACGAATCCTCTACGTCCTCTGTTGTCAGTGGTCTCGGCCACTATACGACCTGGCATCTGGCGAATATACCTCTTCCACGAAACCATTATGCCGACATAGGGACCACCGAAGCCCAAAGGTAACCCCAAAACCTGCCCTTCTGCCGTACCAATGTCCGCACCTACCTCTCCAGGTGGTACAGTTATGGCCACAGCCACAGGGTCGTAGTGGGTTAGAAGAAGCACGTTTCTCTCCTTAACAGCGCTGGATATGGAACGTAGATTTTCCAAGATACCGAAATAGTTGGGCGACTGCACTACGACGGCGGCCGTTCTGTCATCCACAAGGGATATTAGATGAGGAATATCTACCTCACCGGAGGATGTGAAGTCGTACTCGGATACCTCAGCGAAATCAGGAAGGTAAGTACGTATGACCCTCCTGTAAAGGGGATTGAGAGACTTAGGTAGTAAAACCTTGTACTTTTTTTTAAGACGGAAAGCCATGAGTACAGCCTCGGCCAGAGCTGTGCCCCCGTCGTACATGGAGGAGTTGGAAACTTCCATAGCGGACAAATGGGCCATTAAACTCTGGAACTCGTACATAACCTGCAACGTTCCTTGGGAAACTTCTGGCTGATAAGGTGTGTAAGCAGTATAAAACTCGTTCCGAAGGAGTATATGATTGACCACCGAAGGTGTATAAACGTCGTATGCACCACCGCCGGCAAATATCTTCAAATTCCAAGCGTTTTGGGAGACCAAGGATAGAATGTGGTCGTAGAGGTCACTTTCGGATAGGAAAGGGATCTTGGGGACTTTCATGAACGGCACGTTTCCCACTGCCTCTCTCATGAGCTCCTCCTGCGAGGAGAAACCCAAAGCCCGAAGCATCTCTTGACGTTCTTCGTCACTTAAGGTTAGGTATCTCATCCCGTCCCTTCTATGAGCTTTTGGTACTCCTCAGGCGAAAGTAGAGCTTTAACCTCCTCCGGATTTTCGATCTTCAGTTTGAACATCCATCCTTTGCCATAGGGATCCTGATTGAGTAGCTCCGGATGATCATTTAGTTCGGCGTTTATTTCCACCACCTCACCGCTAAGCGGAGAGTAAACGTCGGCCGCGGTTTTGACGGCTTCCACGGTAGCCACCGTTTCCATCCTCTTTACCTTCCTACCCACTTCCGGTAGTTCCACGTAGATTATGTCACCCAACTGATCCTGAGCATAGTCGGTGATTCCGACGATAGCCACGTCCCCTTCAAGTTTAACCCACTCGTGCTCTTTAGTATAGAGAAGATCCTCCGGCACTTTCATAGAGAGATATTTTATAGGCGGCCCCACGACCGGAGACCGCCTATTTTAGAACATATATTATCGGATGAGGATCGTGAAGCTCCTCCTGTTGAGGAAAACGATGTAAGTTCCGGCCTTCAAAGGAATAAAACTAACACCGGGTAGCACTTCACGTTTTAGGACGAGACGTCCGTTGGGTTTGTATATCTCCAAAACGCTTTCAGCGTTGGTTCTAATTTTGACACCTCCCCTCTTGGCTATCACCTCCGTTAGGAGGTAGGGCAGCTCACCCTCGGAGATGGACAGATCGCCTTCCGACCCCAGGAGGGCACAGGTGTCGTTATAGGGATAGGCTCCACAGTCGGAAACGAGATCGTTATCCACGACCACCAAGAGATTTCTTCCAGCAGAAGGCAGAACCAGAATTTCGCTACAACCATCCCCATCCACATCCGCAAAGGAGGAACCTTCACCCACGATATTGGAGGCCGTCCACTCCAAAGAACCTGCATTGCTGAACATTCTGAACCTCCCATCCCCAAAACACATATAGGAACTCCAATAGGGTACCACAGCTATCTCCAATCGGCCATCGCTGTCAAAGTCAGATATTACCCTTCCTCCGCCGTGGGTCATGTTGGGACCGGTGAACGTATTGGACCAGAGAGCGGTGCCACTGGTCCCGTTTATCACCGTTACACCTCCCGGTGTCCCACAGTTACAACTTCTAAGATGGCCCACCACAACGTCGTTTATGCTGTCACCGTTCAGGTCAGCCGTCGATATTGGACCGCAGGACATCTGACTGCCCAGGTAATATCTCCAAAGGGTACTTCCGTCGCTTCCGTTGAGAGCGTATATGTAACCGTTATCGGTGGAAACTATCACCTCATCCACGCAATCGCCGGTAAGATCTACAAGTGTAGCGGGCGTTCTCGTGTAGTATCGCGTGCCTACGCTTCGCGTCCAGAGGGTTGTTCCGGTATGGAAATCGTACGCATATACGGTTCCATTGCCGGCTACGACCACGTCCAAATCACCATCGCCGTCTATGTCGTTGACGGCCGGGGATTTGGCTATCCCTATGAGAGTACTTGATCCGGTAGAAGCCGACCATACCACCGTGCCGGTAGAAGCCTGCAAGGCGTAGAGGGTACCGTCCTGATTGACCAAGATTAACGTGTCGGAGCCTTCATGAGCCACCGCTGGAGCACCAGCTCTCGTGCCACATCCGTGGTTTGCGGTCCAAATCACCGATCCATCCGTTCCACGTAGGAGGTAGGTCCTGGTTGAATTGCAAACCACCACCTCAAGACCTGGGATGGAGGGTATGAGGTCAGCAGCGGCTGGAGCTCCCCACGATCCTCCGCCGGCACTTCCGTTGTACCACAGCGTACTACCGGTTGTACCCCTTAAGGCATATACACCGGAACCGTAACAGCTGAACACGATCTCTGGAAAACCGTCGGCATTTACATCACCTACTACCGGTTGGGATTCCCCGGTACAAAGTGTAGCGGTGTACTTGGTACTCCACCCACTTATCCGGCCTCGCAAGGCTCCAAAACCGTTGTGCCCCGTGCTACCGTGGAGCATAAGCCAATCGCCCACGGCCACATGTTTAGGGGGAAACTGCCCTAAAATGACCATCCATAACATGATAACCGGATTTTAAGGCCGAAAACGGTATATCACCGCCCCTCTATGTAGCGACGTGTTTTGTTTAAAAGATCATGTTGATGGAGGGTTTTGGCCACCAGTATGGCGTTATGGATAGCACGGGCAGAAGAACGACCATGGGCTATTATGACTATTCCATTGACCCCTATAAGAGGTGCCCCTCCGTACTCCTCAAAATCCGCCTTTTTACGAACGGCCTTAAAGGCGGGCTTCAGAAGCATGGCCCCCAAAAGGGCACGTGGGTTTCCCTTAACCTCACGTTTTATAAACTCCAGAATCGTGGAAAGAACACTTTCACCGAATTTCAAGAGTACGTTCCCCACGAAGCCATCCATGACGATCACATCTGCTTTGTCGCTCAAAATCTCATGCCCCTCCACATATCCAACGAAATTGTAATGGGAATTCATCCTCTCCAGAGCTCGGCGGGCTTCAACTATCACTTCCCCCCCTTTTTGTTCCTCCTCACCGATGTTTAATAAGGCTAAGCGTGGATGACGATGGAACAGGGCGTTGTAAAAGGCGGCCCCCATTATTCCAAACTGAACCAGGAGATCTGAAGAAACATGGATGTTGGCCCCCATATCGAGTACCAAAGTACGACCCTCGTTGATGTTAGGGAACAGAGCCCCTATGGCAGGTCTCTTCACACCCTTTATCCGACCCAACTTGCGAAGGGCATAGGCCATCACGGCTCCTGTATTTCCAGCGGATATGAAGGCGTCGGCCTCACCCCTTCTGACCAGATCCATAGCCACCGCCATAGAGGACTTGGGACGCTTTTTTAAAACTTCCGAAGGTTTGTCGTGGTGATGGACCACCTCCTTAGCATCAACGAGGGAGAGGCGGGGGTGGGTGGTGGGTAGGTACTCCCTTATTTTCCTGACATCTCCCACCAGCACCACCTCCACACCTCTATCCTCTTCTAAAACCTTTAACGCTCCCCTTATCTCTGGTAGGGGGGCGTTATCCGTACCAAAAGCGTCTAAGGCTACGCGCATCCTTACACTTTAACGACTATGGCCACCCGTCCCTTGTAATATCCACAGTGAGGACAGGCGAAATGAGGAGGCTTTGGCCTCCCACATGAGGGACAGGTGGCTAAAGCGGGTTTTCTAACCTTCCAATGGGTTCTGCGTTTTCTCCCTCTCGTCGCCGACTGCCTTCTCCTTGGGGACGTCATCTTATACCTCCTACTTGGTTAAAGCCGCCGCTTCCTTTATTTTCTTCACGAAGAATTCCTCGGAGCGTGCCCCTTCAAACTCAACTACATCGTTTATGACGATTTTAGGAACCGCATGCACATGATACCTATCGGCCCATTGAGGATATTCAAGGGCCTCTATCATATACCCCCATATGTTGGGGTTAGCTACCGCAAAGCGATGGGCGGTCAAAACAGCTCTGGGACAGTAGGGGCACGTGGGCGTTACGAATACTAAGATCTCTATGCGTTTATCTATGTCCTTTATCTGCTCCTCTATATCGGGATTCAACCCGGACCTCCCGGTAGAAGCCAACACCACACTTTCTATAAAGGCAGAGAATTCATACCCGGCCGGGATACCGAAGTACCGCATACCGAAGTCTATCAACTGACCGTCCTCCTTCTTTTGGAGGATTGCCAGAGCCGGGGCGTCGTGTATCTCGTACTTTTCGGCCTCCGCCTTGTCAGTCACCACGTTCTTCACGACCACTTCTATCTTGTCGGAGAGGTCGGCTACCTCCTTGAGTAGTTTCTCCTCATCCGCGCAGTAGTTGCACCCGATGTTTTTGGTAAAAAACAAAAGGACCACATCCTTCTCCAGCTCGGAGTTGAACTTTTGGCGCAGATATCGTTTATCCTCTTCCCTTAAGAAACCCATAGCGCCCGCTATTATACGGATGAAATCGTTATCAGTTAGGAGGCTTCTATAACGGCCAAAGGTTGGCCTTTGCTGACGCTAACTCCAGGCTGTACGTATATATGCGTTACCACCCCATCTATGTGGGCTTTCAACTGGGTGCGCATCTTCATAGCCTCTATTACCACGACTGTCTCGCCTCTCTTTACGGGCTCACCCACTCTCTTCTCTACGGAAACCACTAACGCTGGCATCGGAGCCCTTATTGTCTGTACTTTGTGACTTTCTGCCTTCCTGGAGACGGAAGGGGGGGCTTTATATACCTTCAAGGTGGCGTGTAGATCCGGCGTTTCAACCACCCGGTATCCACTTGTATCGGATACCCTAAAGAGTACGGGTTTCCCATCTATGAAGGTTATCATTACCCCGTTGCACAATTCGTGGACTTTTAGATCGTACTTCTCAAGATCTATCTCATGGATCTTTCCCTTGTGTTCCACCCAACGTTTTTTCATCTTTCTACCTTGGGTAAGCTTATACCCCGTTGTTTTTGGTACTTCCCTTTACGGTCGGCGTAGGATAACCGTGTTATCTCGTCAGCCTCTAGGAATATGAGCTGGGCTATACCCTCGTTGGCGTATATTTTGGCAGGTAGGGGTGTGGTGTTGCTTATCTCTATAGTCAGATAACCCTCCCATTCGGGTTCAAGGGGTGTAACGTTTACGATTATACCACATCGGGCATACGTACTCTTACCGATACATATCCCCAAAACGTTGCGGGGAATGCGGAAGTATTCAACCGACCGTGCCAAACAAAAGGAGTTGGGGGGGATTATGCAATGTTCCCCCCGATGATGTACGAAAGATCTTTCATCAAAGTTTTTGGGATCCACCACCACCGTATGCACGTTCGTAAAGATATAAAACTCGTCGGCTACCCTTATATCATAACCGTAGGAGGACAGACCGAACGATACCTTACCTTCCCGTACTAACTCGGATACAAAGGGTTCTATCATCCCGAACTCTCTCGCCATCCTCTCTATCCACCGGTCCGATTTAACCATATCTACTTCCCCTTTTTCATCCCCCGTAGCCTCCAGTCAAGTACCAGAGAAGAGACAACGAATATGGATGAGTAGGTACCTACCACTACACCCACGGTTAGAACGAAGGCAAAGTTGAAGAGAACTGGTCCACCGAAGAGAAGTAGCGATAGCACCACTATAAAAGTCGTAAAGGAAGTTATCACCGTACGGGATAGAGTGGAGTTTATAGCATCGTTGAAGAGACGTTCCAAGTCTTTGGGGGATACGTCGATGAGTCGGAAACGTCCTAAGTACTCTCTGACGCGATCGGCTACTACTATGGAGTCGTTGATGGAATAACCTATCAGGGTCAAGAGAGCTGCTATTACGGTCATATCGGTCTCAAAACCGAAGAGAGAATGGATTCCCCAAGTGATTATGACGTCGTGGAAGAGAGCCAAGGTCGCTCCCAAACCGAAGAGGATATCGAAGCGGAGCCAGATGTAAAAGAGGATTACGATCAGACCAACTACAGTCAGGATTATGGCTTTCTCTCGTAATTCGGCTCCTATCTTTGGTCCCACATGTTCAGCCCTGTCAAGGCGCACGTCCTTTCGAAGTAAGTTCTTTAGCCCTTTAACTAAACTGTCCGGTTCTATGTCCTCTTTGTACTTTATAAGATACTCGTTAGCTATACCAACGTTTTGAATCTCGGCCTTTATACCCATCTTCAAAGTGGCGTTTCTGACTTCGGATATAGGAGCCTCTACGTACACCTGGACCAACCTACCACCGGTGAAGTCGATTGACCAAGTTTGCCGTATTCCAAACATGGAACCTATGGGTGTTAAACGTAGAAGCAAGGATATTAAACTTATGGTTACGAGGACGGAGGAGATCACGTAGGCTATCTTCCTCTTTCCCATGAAGTCTATGTTGGGATTTTCAAGCCACTTTATTCTCATTTTTTTACCTCCTTGATTAAATAGGAACGGCTTGCATCTTCCTATCCTCTATCAGGTAGCCGAATATCCAGCGCGTCATAACGATGGAAGTGAAGAGGTTTATAACGATACCAATTGACAGGACCACAGCGAAGCCCCTTATGGGCCCAACGCCCAGAAACATGAGAACTAGGGCTGTTAGGAGTGTGGTTATGTTGGCGTCCAAGATGGTGCGGGTAGCGTTGGCATAGCCTACCTCAAGAGCCGTTCTAAAGGATTTGCCTTTACGTAACTCCTCCCTTATACGTTCAAAGATAAGCACATTCGCATCCACGGCCATACCCACCGTCAGAATGAGACCGGCCATACCGGGCATGGTCAGAGTGGCGTTGAGCATAGCCATCACGTCCAAGATGAATATGAGGTTCCCCAAAAGGGCTATGACAGCTATCACCCCGGCAAGGCGGTAGTAGAAGATCATGAATAGGACTACCAATGTGAAGGCCACAGCGAGAGCTATCATACCGCGGCGTATAGAGTCGGCTCCTAAGGTAGGTCCCACTATTCTCTCCTCCTCCACCTTAACCGGTACCGGCAAGGCACCGGCTCGGAGTATGGCGGCCAAGTCTTGGGCCTCCTGAAGGGACGGTATCCCCGTTATTTGAGCGTTTCCCGTGGGTATGCGTTCCTGTATTCGTGGGGCGGATTGCACCACACCGTCCAAGACTATGGCAAGTCGCTTGCCCACGTTCTCGCCGGTGAGCCGGGCGAATATCACGGCTCCTGTTCTATCAAAGGTTATATGAACCACCGGTTGACCGGCCATTTGCTGTTGCCCTAAAGTGGCACGCGCATCCACAAGATGGGCCCCCGTGAGAGGAGTACGTTTCTGAACGAGGAAAAGTTTCCTTAACTTCTTACCATCTTTGGTCTGGATAGTGCGACCCCAGAGGATCTGATAACCTGGAGGTATGAGCCTCTTGACCTCCGGCAGCTTCAATATGCTGTCCACTTTCTCCCAGTTTTCCTCAAGCACAGCCACATCTCCTTCGTATCCTACGAGGAGACGAAGGAAGGGACCGACCTTGGAGGTGTCGGCCATCGTTCCCCTCTCTTTGCGAAGGAGATCATCTACGCTTTTAAGAAAATCTTCAAAGACCTTATCGTCAGCCAAAAGCTTAAATTCCAGAAGGGCCGTCTTACCTATGATGTTCCTTGCTCTCTCTTTGCTTACCACACCGGGAAGCTGGACGATAACCCTATCCTCGCCCACCTTCTGGATCACGGGTTCGAACACACCTAATTGGTCAACGCGGTTCCGTATCACCTCCACTACCCTGTCCGCAGCGTCTTTGAGTTTCTCTGGGTCTTTTACCTTGGACTTGTCTACAGATAGGACTATGTACATCCCTCCCTGAATATCCAAACCTAAGTTTAGAGCTTTCTTCTTAAGCTCAAATAGAGCTTGGCGCCCCATCTTCTCCTTTTCTTGCTGACTCATCGTTAGAAGCTTGTAGGTGGGCATTAATAGATATATACCCCCTGCGAAGAGTGCTACGATCAGACCCAACCTCCACAGGTATTTACCGGACATGAGCCGTGCATTATAGCGGTGAAACGTGCGTATATAGGGAAAACGGGTGGAAGGTTGAAACTCCCCTTTAAAATGGGAGCATGGAACGCCGCAGAGTTCCAGGAAGAAGATGGAAATTAACCCTCTGGGCGGTGAATACCTTAATAAGATGGGGAGTTTCTGCCAACGTCGCCTCTGCGGTGGGGATGCTCTTTGGGGTACTCTCCGGTTTCCTCTTCTACCTCACCATCTTTAACCCCTTGATGTTCTTGGCAGGAGCCATAGCTGTTTTCCTGCGCTCGGCCTTCAACATCTTTGACGGGATGATAGCCCACAGGACGGGCAAACTCACTCCGACCGGGGCTTTTCTGAACGACTTCACCGACAGAGTAGCGGACGTCTTTATGCTCATAGGCTATGGCTACGCTTACGGTTCCTCCCCCTTTTGGGGCTTACTGGCATGCGTGGGAGCTCTCCTGACGGCATCCGTTAGGTTAGCCGGCAAAGTAGCTGGTTCCCGCATGCACTACGGTGGAGTGATGTCCAAACCCGTGAGAATGTGGGCCCTGATCCTCACCTCCCCTTTGGCCGCCTTCGTTAGGGATTTCCCTGTAGCCAAGTACGTTCTTATCGTTCTTGCGGCCGGCACTTTCATAACAGTGGTGCAGAGAACATGGTGGATATTGCGGGAACTCTCATGAGATTACCGGAGGGGGCGAGACTGCTCCTCCTTTTTATCTTTGGTGTTCTGGTTTTGGCCACCCTTTTGACCTACCTGCTGAAGCCTGTGCTACCTAAGGATCTCTACGAAGATCTGAAGGCGAGGGTGAAGGCGTGGTGGCTTATGGTCTTAGTTCAGGTAGTGGTGATCAATATCCACCCTAAGGGTAGCATACTACTGTTTGCCTTAATGAGTTTCTGGGCCCTCAAGGAATACTTCACGGCTATAAAGATAAGACCGGAGGACAGACTGGCCCTTTTCGTAGCCTTCTTCATAGTCCTTCCCCTAAACTACCTGTGGGTATGGACAGAATGGTACGTCATGTTCCTAATATTCATACCTGTCTACGGTTTCCTTAGCGTTCCTTTCTTCCTACTTATGGCGAAAAACCCCAGGGGTTTTACGGCATCCGCCAGTCGAATACACTGGGGACTGATGGCCTTCGTCTACGGCGTTAGCCACATGGCCTATCTGGTAAACCTCCGCCATCTTTACGACCCTCATGCCCCTTACAACGGCCTCACCCTCATGATGTTTTTGATCTTCGTAGTTGAAATGAGCGACGTCTTCCAGTACATCTTTGGTAAGCTCCTTGGCAGACACAGAGTGTGGCCTTCAATAAGCCCCGGGAAAACGTGGGAGGGTTTGATCGGCGGTGTAATCGTGGCCGTACTTTTAGGCTATCTCTTCAGATTTCTAACGCCTTTCTCTCCTCTTGAGAGCGTGATCGTATCCTTCCTCATAACTACCCTGGGTTTCGTGGGAGGGGGTGTGATGTCAGCTGTCAAGAGGGACCTTGGGAAGAAGGACTTTGGCTATATACTGCCTGGACACGGCGGTATCATAGACCGCATAGATTCCCTCTGCTGGGCCGCTCCCATTTACTTCCACTACATCGCGTACTTTCACGGTCACTACCTATTAATAACGGGGACTAAGAGCTGATGGGGGTTATCCTCTTCCTATGGGGTTTCGCCGAGGCGACACTCTTTTTTGTGGTTCCCGACGTTCCCATCAGCTTTCTGGCTACGAGGGGAATTAAGAGGGCTCTTATAGGTTCCGTATACGCCACTATGGGAGCTGTGATCGGTGGCTTTCTGATGTACCTCTCTGCCTTAATTCACCCAGAAGCCACGCTGGGGGTAGTTGAGAGAATCCCCGCCATCTCCTGGGGTATGATAGAGCGAGTTATGGAGGATGTCTCCCATATGGGCGCTTGGGCCATGTTTAAAGGGGCTTTCTCCGGTGTTCCCTACAAGGTCTATGCCTCCGTATTGGGAGCCTCACGCTACGATCTCTCGACATTCCTCCTTTTGAGCTTCCCGGCGAGACTCATGCGGTTTGCCATAGTGAGTGTCGGGGTGGGCTTTCTGGCGCGCATAGTCCCCCGTAGGATCCACATGCCTCTACTCGCCGCGGGGTGGATGGTGTTTTACGGACTCTTCTGGTACTTCATGGAATGGTGAGAGAGCTCCTATTCGCCCTCTTTATAAGACCTCTCATAGTCCTGTTCATAGGAGTCAGGAGGGTGGGGGAGTTAAGGCTCTCCGAAGGGCAGTTCGTAATAGTTTCCAACCACGCCAGTCACGTTGATACCCTTGTACTCCTTTCCCTGATCCCTCTGCGACGCTTGAAGGAAGTTAGGCCTGTAGCAGCGGCGGACTACTGGACCAGGAATCGCCTCGTATACGCTATAGTTTCCTTTCTCTTTAACATTCTTCCCATACCCCGGCGACCCTCTCTTCACAACAACCCCCTACAGATAATGGAAAGGGCTTTGGATGAAGGCTATTCCTTGATAATTTACCCGGAGGGAACCCGCTCTTACGGGGAGGGCCTTGGTCCGTTCAAAGGTGGTGTGGCCCACCTGATAAGGAGGAAGCCCTACGTAACTATCATTCCTATTTTTATAAACAACACTTGGAAAGTTCTTCCAAAAGGACATTTCCTTCCTCTACCTCTCTTCGTTGATGTGGTGATAGGGGAACCCATCCGTTTCTCTGGAAAGGAAAGTAGGGATGAGATCCTGGATAGGCTGTATCGTGCCGTTTCAAACTTAAGGGATACCCTAGCGTAACACTCGTTAACCAAACCATACTTCACCTGCTGAAACGATGGTGAATAATTGGTTTCACTGTGAGGCCAAATAGCCTCAGAGTGATACCACTCCCCACCTTGGCTCGGTAGAGAACGACCACCTTGAAAGGGGGCTGCATGCCCAAAAGGACATTTGTGTGGGCAGTCTATTCGTCTCCCTTCATCTCTGAACTTAAAAAAGGGGGGCCGTATGGCCCCCTTTTTACCTACCTATGCGCGAAGTTCATACCTGAAAGACGAATTCCTCCCCTTCGGCCGTGATCTTAACCGTATCACCTTCCTTAACCTTTCCGGCGATTATGAGTTCGGAGAGTTTATTCTCTATTTCCCTTTGGATGACGCGACGAAGAGGTCTAGCACCAAGGAGCGGATCGAAGCCTTTCTTTACCAACAGCTCATAGGCCTTGTCGTCCAACTCCACCCTGATACCTTTATCGGCTAAGCGTTTGTTGAGTTTCTCTATGAGGAGACGAGCTATCTGAAGGACGTGGTCCCAACGCAGAGGTTTGAAAACGACGATCTCATCTATACGGTTGAGGAACTCCGGACGGAAGTAGGAACGCACCAGTTCCAGGACTTTCTGCTTAGCCTTTTCGAAGTCCTTTTCAAACTCCGCTTCCAACTCCTTTACCTTCTTCGTGAAGTCGGGGTCGTTCTTGTCGAGGTTCTGGTAAGCCCTGTTGAAACGATCCGCCACCTCACGGATGTACTCAGCCCCTAAGTTGCTGGTCATGATTATCACAGTGTTGCGGAAGGAAACCGTGCGACCCTGTGAGTCAGTCAGACGACCGTCATCCAATACCTGCAAGAAGAGGTCAAAGACCCGCGGGTGGGCTTTCTCTATCTCGTCAAGTAATAAGACAGAGTAAGGCTTGCGACGGACGGCCTCCGTGAGCTTGCCTCCCTCCTCGTACCCCACGTATCCTGGAGGAGCACCTATGAGTTTTGCTACTGAATGCTCCTCCTTGAACTCAGACATATCCAGACGTATTAGGGCATCCTCGTCCCCGAAGAGAACCTCCGCTAGAGCTTTGGCTAACTCCGTCTTACCCACACCTGTGGGCCCCAAAAAGAGGAAGGAACCCAAGGGACGTTTAGGATCGGACACACCGGCTCTCGCTCTCCGTATGGCCTCGGCCACCTTTTTAACGGCTTCCTCTTGATCTACTATCCTCTTATGTATCTCTTCCTCCAGCTTAAGGAGTTTCTCTTTCTCTTCCTCAACCAATTTGGATAGAGGTATTCCGGTGATGTTGGAGACCACCTCGGCCACGTCTTCAGCCGTTATCACGATCTTGGCCTTACCCTCCTTTCTTTGGGCCTCAAGATACTTCTTCTTGAGTTTGAGGAGTTCGGCGTTCTTCTTTTCCCATTCCTCAATTTTACCCTCTTCCTCCAACTTCTTCACTTCTTTCTCCAACTCCTCTATCTTCTTCTTTAGCGAAGAGAGATCCTCGCCCTCCTTCTTCACGCCTTCAACCTGCTTTTTCAAACTCTCTATGTGTTGCTGGATCTGCTTGGCTGCAGCTTCATCCCCACGGAGTTTGGCTCTCTCCAACTCCGCCTGCAACTCGGCTATCTTCTCCTGTACTTCCTTTTCAAAGAGAGCTGGGGAAGTTATCTTCAACTTCTTGCGGGCAGCGGCTTGATCTAATACGTCTATGGCCTTGTCGGGGAGGCGACGATCGGGCATATACCTGTGGGTGAGCTTTACTGCTGCCTCAAGGGCGTCATCGCTTATTTCTACGCTGTGGTGCTTCTCAAGCTTAGGCCTCACAGCTTTCACCATCAGAAGGGCCTTTTCGGGATCCGGTTCATCCACCCATATGGGTTGGAGACGACGTTCTAGAGCGGCATCCTTCTCTATGTGTTTGCGGTACTCGTCAGCAGTTGTGGCCCCTATCACCTGTATCTCACCGCGGGCCAGAGCGGGCTTGAGGAGGTTGGCGGCGTCGGCAGGTGCTCCCTCGGCCTTGCCGGCTCCGACTATGTTGTGGATCTCGTCTATGAAGAGTATAACATCATCTCTGTTTTTCAGCTCCTCAACTAACTTCTTCAGTCGCTCCTCAAAATCTCCTCTGTAGCGGGTACCAGCTATGAGAGACCCGGTGTCCAACGAAAGGATCTTCTTACCCTTTAAACCCTCGGGTACCTCTCCCTTGACTATCCGTTGGGCCAACCCCTCAACTATGGCCGTCTTACCCACTCCGGCCTCACCTATGAGGACCGGGTTGTTCTTGCTGCGGCGCAGGAGAACCTCTATAACCTGTTGTATCTCACGATCACGACCGACTACGGGATCCAGTTTGCCCTCCTCCGCCAGTTTGGTTAGATCGGTTGTGAAACGCTCAAGGGCGCTCTTTTCCTCTTCCCTTAGATCTTCCATCCTGTTCATACCTTTACCTCCTTCTGGAACTTTGACGCTTAACAGTTGATTGAGGATGTTACCGGCGAAACTTCCATTACCCATTAGGGCCTCCAAAAGATCCGCCGTGTCTATGGTTCCTTTATCCTTTTCGGAGGCCCGATTTAAAGCACCCTCCACATAGTAGGACCAGACCGGCTCGGCTTCGGCCTCCACACCCATCCTCTTTAAGATAGATCGGGCTATTCTCCGGGGATCGAAGCCACTCTGGAGAAGATTAGCGAAGGCACCGGAGAACTTATCGTATATGTCAGCTAACTCGGCTAACAGACTATCACTTACCTTGCCGCGAAGGTCGTTATAGAGGCTTTCCGGAAGGGATACATAATCCTCGGTGTAGGACCAGCGTCTACCTGAAAAGAGACCCCCGAAACTCTCACCGAAAAACTCCCTAAGCAGCTTCTCCCACTCATCCTCGAGGGACGGCGCCCAACGGCGCACCCTCACCCGCACCATCCTCTCATCTCTCTTTGGCTGGGCAGCGGCACGTATCACCTGGGCCAGGAAGGGTTTGACATCTACGCCATAATCCGCTGAGAGGCGGTTAGCCAATTTGTGAAGGGTGTCATAGTACGAGTTTTCAACCTGATCCAGCTGGCTCCATGCCTGTTCTAGAACTCTATCAACCTCGTTTTTGGCGGCTTCATAGGGGATACCTCTCTTTTCTAAATACTTGGCGAAGGGACCCTCTCTGTCCGAAAACAGAGCCGCCAGCAGGTGATCGCTATCGACGTAGAATTCGCCTCGCTTTCTGGCAATCTCCTTGGCCTTTCGCAGGTAGTTTTCAAGGCCCTTGCTCAAAGGTTTGCCTTTCCAATCCATAAGTTGCAATTTTAAGGGTGAAAAGGTAGGCGTATTATATCAAAGTCGCATCCCAAAGCACCCTTAGAATGGGGAGTATGCGGAGATCAGTGGTTTTCGGGTTAGTTCTTTCCTTTTGGGGATGCGCTACGGTGCCTTCCTCCTATGTGAAAAGACTTGAAAAGTTGGAAAAGGAGGTGGCGGAGCTACGAAAGGAAACTGTCCAACTACGGCAGGAGGCGAAACGGCTCAAAGAGTCCCTTAAAAAGACCGAAGAGTACTCCGAGCAAATCAGGAACGCTCTTAACAAAGAACGGCGAAAAGAAGGCAAATACCCCCTTCCTAAAGCCAAATAGATCGCCCGGATTATTTCTCGTCCGGGCACAAGCGATAGGCTGGTATGCCGGTTAGATATTCCCCTAAGATGAGAGTGTGAATCTCATAGGTCCCCTCGTAGGTTTCAACCGCCTCCATGTTTGCCATGTGGCGCATGGAGTGATACTCATAAGTTATTCCGTTAGCTCCCAGGATTCCCCTTGCCTTCTCGGCCATCCTTTTAGCCGTGCGAACGCTTTCTCTCTTCGCTAAGGAAACGTGCCTGAACGTAGCTCTCCCAGAGTCCATAAGTTCGGCCAGGCGAAAGACCATGAGTTGGATTTTTGTGAGGTCTGCCAGCATATCTGCCAACTTCTCCTGGGTAAGCTGAAAGGCCGCTAGAGGCTTTCCGAACACGATCCGTTCGCTGGAATAACTCAACGCTTCCTCCAAAACGGCCATGCCTACACCGACGGCTCCCCACGCTATCCCGTAACGGGCCTGGGTTAAACACATAAGAGGAGCTTTTAGACCTTTGGCCTTAGGTAGAACGTAGGAGTCGGGTACGAAAACGTCCTCTAAGATAAGTTCGGAGGTTACCGAAGCCCTTAAGGATAACTTGGTCTTTATATCCTGCGTACGGAATCCCTTGAAGTCCCGCTCAACTATAAAACCTCTAACCACGCCTTCATCATCCTTGGCCCACACGATGGCGATGTCGGATATGGAGCCGTTGGTGATCCACATCTTTGTGCCGTTGAGAACGTAACCACCGCTGACTCTATGGGCGCGCGTTTTCATGGAACCGGGATCGGAACCGGCGTCCGGCTCGGTTAGGCCATAACAGCCCACCAACTCTCCACTGGCTAGTTTGGGTAGAAACTTCCTCTTCTGCTCCTCCGAGCCAAACGTTAAAATGGGATACATCACCAACGAATTCTGAACGGAGACGAAAGATCTTATACCGGAGTCGCCATACTCCAGCTCTCTTGCTACGATACCATAGACCCTTTTGCTCAAACCGAGGCCTCCATATTCTGGGGGTGTGGTTATACCTAAAAGACCCATCTCCCCAAATATTTTGATCAGATGGGTGGGAAACTCTCCCTTGATCCACCACTCACCTATGTGGGGAAGGATCTCCTTTTTGACAAGTTCCCTAACGGCATCCCGTATCTGTCTCTCCTCCGGCGCCAGCTCCTCATCCAGAAGGTAGAAATCCTGCATAGGGTCGCTATTATACGGAGGCCCACCCTACTTACCGGCGCCTTTTAGAAAGGATAATAGCCAACAAGCGACCCGCAACAGAGAGTAGAGATATACTCTGAATCATTCTCTCAAAGGGATCCATCAAGTTATCCACACGACGGGCAAGACGGTTTATGTTCTGGAAGGTTTCCTCCGCATCATCCGAAATCTTTTCCATGGCGTTAGCCATCCTGTCTAAAGTATAGGATATCCTTATAACGAGATACCAAACGGCGGCGGCCAAAGCCAACAGAGAGACCGATGCCGAGAGCATCAAAATGATCATATAAACGTTCATACCATGGATTCTAAGAGTGAAGCTCTTTCCCAAGCATGGGAACCAATTCCACCTTTAAAATTCTCGTTATGCTGTACGTGGTGCTTTTGAGCTTAACAGGACCGGAGCTGGTTACGAAGGTAAAGGAGGCCGAAAAGAACCTCAAGGACTATACGGCCCAGATGGAGTCTAAGACTTATAAGGATGGCAAGATGGAATACAAGCTCTATCTTCACAAGTATATGCGACCCGGTTACATATACATGAAGGTGATAAAGGGCCCTAACCGTGGGGGTGTAGCCGTATATCATCCCGACAAGAAGAAGGTGAGGGTCAAAAAGGGACCCCTGAAGCTCTGGCTTTCACCAGACGACCGCAGGCTTCGCTCTCCTGTAGGGCATCGCATATACGAAAGTCACATACCCTGGTTCGTCTCTCGCTTGAACTCCGAGGCTAAATTCGTATCGGAGGGTACCCTTTTCGGAAGGAAGGTTCTCATACTTGAACAGCCTCTTGATCCCACCAAAAACTATGGAGCGGTTCGTGCCCGTTATTGGATAGATGCTTCTACCTATCTACCGCTGATGGTAACCGACTACGACTCCGGAGGGGGCATCGTTAGAACAGTAAAATACAAAAATTTAAAGATAAACGTGGGCTTAACCCAAGAGGACTTCAAAATTTAGCCCATGTATGACAAATATTTGAAGACACGTGGCATATTTTTCGGAGTGTTGTTTTTCGCCATCTTGGGGATGTGGGTGATGTCCTTTTTGGTCAGGAAGATATACATGCGCCAGGTTCTTCTGGTACCGTCCATAGAGGAGGCCTCTCAACTTCAATCTCCTACCACAATGTTTTTCCAACTAAGTAGAGGTTTGATGGCCACGCCGGTTCAGATCTTCATAGACTTGGCCTCATCGGATGCTTTCAAGAGGGAGTTCGTAAGGGAGTATAACCTCTCCTCAATCCTCAAAACCGAGAATCCAGACAAACAGGTGAAACTACTTGAGAGTAAGATAGAGATGGAAGTACTTCCAAGCGCTAGCATAGTTATAAGAGGATACGATCCCGATAGTACTACGGCCTCAAAACTTGTCTTGTGGTACGTGAGCTTTTTAAACAGGAAAGCCAACGAGGCTCTCAACGTCAAAGGAAGAGAGATGCGCCGTTTCTTGGAAAGAAGGTTGGCCGCCGTTGAAAAGGAGATAAAGATACTACAGGACAGTATAGAAAGCCTTGAGAGAGAAAGCCATATATTGGCCGTGGCACCAGAGGAGATCTTGGGACCAGCTCTTAGCAGCCTTCTAGAGATGGCTGCAAAGAAGGAAACCGAGTATATCATTCTCCGTGGCATGTTCTCTGAGGATGTACCCGATGTAGTCCGTGCCCGTCAAGAAGCTGAAATATTACGTAAGGAAATCGATCGGCAGTTTCAAACCCTACCACGGGCGATACGCAGAGCTAGTCGATACAGGATGGAACTGGAAATAAAGAGTAAGGTGTATGCTACGCTTTACGAAGAGTACGAGAAGGCTAAGCTGATGGAACTCAAAAATAATCCTATGTTACAGCCAGTTTTTGCTCCCTCCGGACCCGTGAAGAGGGTTTGGCCTAAGAGGGTCATACCCACCATAACTATAGTGATCGGTCTCACATTCGCTTTCGCTTTGATGCTTACGCTCTTCACCGCGTTCGATCGTCTGCGTGAAACCACGATCGGGAAGATCTTAGAATCACTCCGAGGGGATGTGCTACCATGAAAAAAGTTCTTTTGGTTTCGGACGTTTACTATCCGTATCCGGGAGGGATCTCCGAACATGTACATCAACTTGCTAAGCACCTAAGGCGCTTGGGATGGGAGAGCTATATTCTGACCACCAACTTCAGGGGAGGAGTGGAGTTTGAGGACCCTCCGTACGTTTTTAGGGTAGGTTTTCCGGTGAAGATTCTCTTCAATGGATCCATCGCTCCCGTAGCCGTGTCGTTTCGTATAAACTCTTACGTGAAGAGACTTATGAACCGTATGAGGTTCGATGTAGTGCATATCCACGGTCAGGTAGCCCCCATCCTTCCGATGGTCTCCCTGAAGTTTTCCACTGGCTACAACTTTATCACATTCCACGCCGCTCACAGAAAGAAGTTCCTCTATAAACTCTTTAAACCGTACGTACGTGACTACTTTAACAAACTACACGGCCGTATCGCCGTTTCAAAAGCTGCCATAAAACCAATTTTGGATATCTTTCCTGATATTGAGTACCGGATAATACCCAACGGTGTTGATCTAAACCGTTTTAGACCGGACTTGGAACCCTTACCCGAACTGAAGGGCTACAGGAACATCCTATTCGTAGGTCGTCCAGAGCCGAGGAAAGGTTTAAAGTATGCCATTCTCTCCTTACCCCACATCCTAAAGGAGATACCCGACGCCCGTTTGGTGGTCGTTGGGGATGGACCTCTCCTTGGGTGGTACAAGGGTATGGTGCCACCTGGGGTTGAGGATAGAGTACTGTTCGTAGGTAAGGTTCCGGCCAGCCTGCTTCCCCGCTATTACAGATCCTCGGAGGTGTTCATCTCTCCGGCAACGGGGTCAGAGAGTTTCGGTTTGGTGCTTTTGGAAGCCATGGCCACGGGTACGCCAGTAGTAGCGGCCAAGAACGAAGGTTACTCTTTGGTTATAGATGATGGTAAGAACGGGTTGCTATGTAAGGTGGGAGATGAAAAGGACTTGGCCGCGAAGGTCATAAAGGTTTTAAAGGATGCCGATCTCCGCAGAAGATTAATTGAGGGCGGCTTAAAGACCGCTCAAGAACATTCGTGGGATAAGATAGCTAAAAAGGTCGCCGAGTACTATGTAGACGTGATCAACAGAAGGAAGAAAATATGAAGGCGGTGGAATTCGTAAAGTGTAGCGTGGGCTACACATCTCCTGTGGTAGAGGGTTTGAATCTGCGTATAGATGTGGGTGAAATACTCAACCTGTACGGTGACAACGGGGTAGGCAAGACGACCATACTGAAAGCCTTGGTAGGAGCTGTTAGTGTCCGAGGGGAAATAAAAGTTTTCAATAGGAACATCCTGATGCTTAAACCGATAGAGCGGGTCCGATACGTCTCGGTGATGTTTGCGGAGATCCTTAGGGGGGACATAACTGTAAGGAGATACCTATCGTTATCCCTAACTTCGGTATGGGGCGAGTGGGCACGCTACTACAACATAAACGCCCTCTTGGATCGTCCCCTCAAATCCCTATCGTCGGGGCAGAACAGAAAGGTACAGTTAGTGAGGATCCTTTCGTCCGCTGCGCCGGTTTTGGCCCTTGATGAACCTTTTTCACACCTCGATGAGGAAACAACCCGGAAGCTGAAAAGTAGCCTGCTGGAACTCCATAGGAAAGGGCGTACTATCATAGTGACCTCTCACCGACCCTTAGGAATAGGGAGACCCTTCAAAATCCCCACCGAAACTACCGTATAAGGAGCTTATAGGTTCTTCCCTCAATCCTGATGAACCACACTCCACGACGGAGTTTTAACTCCAAACGGCCGTTCGAAACTCCTCTCCAAAACGATCGTCCGGATGGATCAAAAACTTCAACCCTACCTGTGAATTCTACCATAACCCTATTTCCTCTAACTTCAAAGAAGGGAACGTGACGTGAGTTCTCGTTGACTAACGTCGGGAGGTCCATACCCACAACCACTATATCCCGGTTAGTTGGGGATGAGTAGGAGGTCCCACAAAGGAAGATCTTCCCGTTCCCAATCGCCATCCCCGCCAAAAAATCGTCCAGAGCATACGGGGAATCGTATCTGTAACTCCATAGAGTGTCACCGGAGGAGGTATCCGCCAGGAAGAGCAGTATGTCCCAACCTGTTCCCCATCCTTTAGAGGAGCCTCCCACAACCAAAGTCCCATCACCGAAGGCCAGGGAGCTTAAGCTGTCTTCGTAGTTGTACGGTGAGTTATAAGTGAAACTCCATAGGATGTTCCCTAACGTATCTAACTTCACCAAAAATCCGTCCAGGTCGTTTATACCGTTATCCAGATAGCCTGCTGCGTAGATGTGTTCTCCAACCGCTATAACACGTAGGGCGCTCTCATCATCGTTAGCCGATCCGTTAAAGTACCTTTCCCATCGGATCCCTCCGCTCTCCCGTTGAAGTTGAGCTACGTAGAAATCTCCATCGCGTCGTCCCACAACCACCGGATGTCCCGTGGAGGCCACGGCCACATTCCAAAACTTAGCGTCACGAGGAGTTATAGTCCAGATCTCTCCCCCATCCAACCCCACCTTTTGAGCTTCCCCTTCAGCACCGAAGCCTACGGCCACGACTCCGTCATCGGAGGATGCGGCGGCTGTATAGGAATAACCACCGGGTTGGTATCTCCACAGTTTTAAACCGGTATTTCTATCTAACTTGAGTACGAAACGTCGGCTTGGTGTGAAGAAATCCGCGCTGTAGGTTTCGTAATCCGTGCCATAGGCGTAGTATTGACCGTCAGATCCACGTGTTACACCTGAAAATCCCTCTCGCCGGCTGCATCCATCGGCGGAATCTACATACATCCAAAGGGTGGTGCCGCCGCGGATCTTGGCCACAAAACCACAGGCCTGATCGTCACCGGAATAGGGATAGGCGGTGCCACCCAGCACCAGCGATGAATCGGTGGGATCCCAGAAGCCAGCTTTGGCATTGGATCTACCATCACCGGGAAAAGCGAAGATATATTGCCACGAGAACGCACCATCGGACGCTAAGAGTTTCGCTGCATAGACAGAATTGGCGTAGTTGCCAAAGACGACGGGGTTGCCATCGGGGGCCAGAAGAACCCCGTAACATCTGTCATCACTCCCACCATCTATGCGCACAACCCAACCCAAGAGAAACAACATCTTCAAATTTTACGGTCGTCTCACTTCAACTTGAACAAATCCTCCGTTCTCTTCGCCTTCTTCAGTATGTCCAACGACTTTTTGAAAGCGGGGTCGTACCTAAGAAGTATGCGATACCTACCCTTCTCGCCGAAGTACTGGTATGCTATCTCCGTGAGCAGAAGCTTACGGAAGTCCTCCTTAGCCTCCTCAAAACGGCAGTCTGAGAACTCTATTTTAGCTTTGCGCAGCTCTTTTTTAAAGTCCTCAAGGTCGGCATCGGTGAGTTTTATACCTTCAGGATCTTTAGGTTTGCGATGTGCGCTCGTATATTTGGTGGCCCAGTTGGAGATAATCCCTTTAGCCTCGGCCTTTTGAACGAGCCGTGGCAATATGTGAGGCTTTATGTACACATCCGGCGCTATACCACCTCCACCCTTTATAGGTCTTTTGAGAATCTTGGTGAAGTAAGTGTTGGTATCCTTTTCAATGTCCCCTAACTTACCCTTGTGAATGGAGCGACCCGACGGTGTATGGTACCGGGCCACGGTGAGACGTAGGGTATAGTCGTGGGGGAGAGCAAAGATCCTCTGAACGGTACCTTTACCGAAGCTGGTATCTCCCACTATCAAAGCCCTGTCCCAGTCCTGAAGGGCGCCGGAAACTATTTCGGAGGCACTTGCCGACCCCCTGTCTATAAGGACTATCACTGGAACATCTTCTGGGAAGACCATATCTCCCTCACTGTAGAATCTTTCCTTACTGTCCGGTATCCTGCCCTCGGTATATACCACCAACTTCCCCTCACCTAAAAAGAAACCTCCTATCAAAAACGCCTGTCTCAAAAGTCCCCCAGGGTTACCCCTAAGGTCAAGCACTACGGATTTGGCTCCTTCTTTTTTAAGCTTTAAAAGGGCCTCATGTACTTTATCGGCCGCATCCTCCTGGAAGGAGTTCAGTTTTACGTAGCCCACACCGTCGAACATTCCATAAAAAGGAACCGCCTTTAAAACTATACGGTCACGGGTTATAATAAAAGTTAAGGTATCATTTATGGCCGGACGATAGACCGTCACCTTCACCTTGGTCCCCCTGGGCCCTCTCAAATGTTTGGAAACTTTATCCACCTTCCAACCGATGGTAGAGGTGTCGTTTATGCGGATTATACGATCACCCGGCTTGAGACCGGCCCTCCATGCTGGAGTGCCCTCAAAGGGTGATATAACGACCACAAAGCCATCTCTCTCACCGATGGTCATACCTACACCTTCGTAGGATCCCTCCGTACTTTCCATGAGTCTCTTGGTTTCCTCCGGAGTTAGAAGATCCGAGTGGGCGTCCAAAGAAAGCCGCACCATACCTTTGGCGGCGTTTTCCAGAAGTTTGGTAGATTTAACCTCCACAACGTAGTACTTACGTATGGTATTCAGGGTGGAGATCAGAACGTCGGTCATCTGGCTGAAGTTTAAGGAACTTTTCTCTTTGGTGTTCTGCGCAAACAGAGTCAGACCATAACCGAAGGAAATACCCAACACGAAGGCTGTTATCAAAAGTAACACCATCCTCAAACGTCCCATAGATGTTCATTCTAAGGGAGGTGTGTGTTTAAAAACCACACGTGGTACCTCTTCGGGATTAAAATTACATCTATGCTGTTGCTCGCGCTCGTTCTGGCCGACAGTTCCACCGTTAAGGAGGTGATGGTAGAGGGCGTCGCCTCCTACGAAAAAGGACGCAAAGATATAGCGAGGGATAGGGCCATAGAGGATGCTCTGCGTAAGGCTGTAGAACAAGGTGTGGGAGTGTTTCTTTCGTCCGAGACGGTGGTTGAAAACTACGAAGTCCTGAAAGATAGGATATACACCAAGTCAAAAGGATACGTCCTCTCCTATCGCATCCTACGGGAGAAAGCCGAGGATGGACTTTACAGGGTTTTGCTCTCGGCCAAAGTTAAGTTAGGTGATATAAAGCGCGATCTGGAGGCCTTGGGTTTGCTCGTAGAACAGGTGGGAAGGCCCCGCGTAGTTGTCTTTATGGAAGATGAGGATATGCGCGCTATGGTGGAGGAAGAACTTCTGAAGATGAAATTCCCCGTGGTAGATTACACTACCTTATCCAAGAACATCTCCAAAGATTCATTGCGATTGGCTATCTCCGGCAATAAAAAGCTGGCACGCTTGATAGCCCTTAGGAACGGAGCCGAAGTCTATATAGTAGGTAGCTCTCAGGTTGAAGAGGAAAGCTACGAGGGAAAGAGGGTATACGAGGTCAGGTTAAGATTGAGGGCAATTGAGACGGCAACCGGTGAAGTTCTGGCCAGCACCTTTGTACGTCGTAAGCTGCCCTTCGATGAACTGGAAACCAAAAAACGGGCCGTCTCCGAGGCCGTTGAGAAACTGACGGATGCCCTCATAGATCGTTGGCGTGAGGGACTGGTGGTAGTACATCTGAAGGTTTTGGGAGTACCTCCTTCCAAGGTTCAATCCCTGAAGGAGAGTTTATACCGTGGGATCCGTGGTCTGAAGGCACTAAGGGAACGAGGAGTTGAGGGAAACTATCTGATACTTGAGATCATGGTTAAAGGAAGTCCAGAGTCCGTCCTATCGGATCTGAGACGGGTAAAAGAACTGCGTATAATCCGGCACGAGGGTCGGAGTGTGGAAGCGAAATACGTAAGATAACTGCCTTAGAATCCGTATTGTGTGGGTGAAATGGCGATCACGTACCGCTTAAAAGGAGAGAGTTAGCGTTGGGTGAAAGAAAAGTTCGTCTTTTCAAACGGCGCGTTACCCCGAAGAGTGCCGGTTTGAGATTGGATACCTACATATTCGTCAGCGGAACCGGCTTTTCCCGAACCCAGATACAACGAGCTATAAAGGAGGGAAAGGTTTTGGTCAACGGTCGTAAGGTAAGGGCCAGCTACAAAGTGAAGGCAGGCGATTATGTGGAAGCGGAATTCGAAATTATGGAAACTCCCACCGAGATAGTTCCCCAGGAGGGTGAGCTGGAAATACTCTACGAGGATGGGGACATGGTAGTGATAAACAAGCCCCCCGGTATGGTGGTCCATCCCGCCAAGGGTCATTTCACCGGTACGGTCGTAAATTTTCTCTATCATAAACTTCTAAATGCGCCCGGAGCCGAACGTCGAAGACCGGGCATAGTGCATCGTCTTGACAAAGATACGTCAGGTGTCATGGTGATAGGTAAGTCGGAGTTGGCCGTTAGAGAGTTAGCCCGCCAGATAGCTGCCAAAGAGGCCAAGAGAATATATCTAACGGTGGTATGGGGTGATGTGGAGAGGTCGGGCACCGTGGAGGCTCCGATAGGACGACATCCCATTTACAGGGAGAGGATGGCTATCACCGTGATAAACGCCAAGCCCTCTACAACCGACTACCGGCCTCTCAAGAGATTCGGCTTTGCCACTCTCCTGGAAGTCTCTCTGCGTACAGGAAGAACGCACCAGATAAGGGTACACATGGAGTATCTGGGACATCCGGTTGTTGGAGATCCGGTATATTCAGGAAGGGATTTAGGTAGCATAACTAGGGTCCTTAAAGGTAAAGTGGCTCCCGTTGAGAAAATCCTATCCCTTATAGATCGTCAGGCTCTCCATGCTTGGAAGTTAAAACTACGTCATCCCAGAAGTGGTAAAAGGTTTGAGTTTGTGGCACCACTTCCGGACGATTTTGTATACCTTCTGAATTTTCTTGAAGGTTTTGCAGTATAAACACTTACGCTATCTTTTCTACCCTTCTGACACCCATGGTTCTCCATTCACTATCATACATGTGGTAATCTTGGTTGAAAAATTTTGGTAAAATATTGCCGTTTTTGAGAATTTATGCGGTTATCGGCTTAATTTTGCCAGAATTCCCATAATTTGTGTATATAACCATATTAGCCACGTATCATTGAAATTGTGATGCGAAGAGGCAAGCATCACTCCGATAGATGGTTTCACTTGGAGGTTGAATACCCTCACAGTGAAACCAATTCATATACCGCCGCTCTTCCGTTCCTCCAAAGGATGGTTCTAATGGTGAGCGGATGGTCACGGTCTCCCATAATTCTGACCATGGAAATCCAGTTCGGCAAGCTCCTAGCATCTACCGTAGAATATCACTCTTATGATACCGATCAATCTGCAAGTTAGGAACTTCCCGAATACCGATACGTTGGAGAACTACGTGAACAAACGCTTTAGGTCTTTGGAGAAATTTTCGGATCTGGTGATGCACGTGGATGTGCATCTGCAAGAGGAGAGGGGACAATACGTAGGCACGGCGATAGCTAAGCTCAAGGGCAAAACCATCCGCGTTGAAGCCCGCAACCGTGATCCCATGTCGGTTATAGACGAATTGAAAGATATACTCCTTAGAGAGGTCAAACGAGAGAAAGAAAAACTTAAGCGTGAGAGAAGGAGGAGTTGATACCGACCAAAATAGATAGGTATGTCCTTAGGGAATATCTAAAGGTTTTTTTGGTGTTAGTAGCCGGTGTCGTGGCCATTTTTGTGGTGGTGAACTTTTTCGAGATGACCGATAAAATAGCGGATCACAAACCTTCCCCTAAAGCTATACTCCGTTATTACGCTTGGATGTTGCCTTATCTTTTAAGTATCCTTATGCCCATAGCCGAGCTTTTAGCCTGTTTCTTCTCCGTTGGTGAGATGAATCGCCGGCTTGAGATACTCGCCCTGAAGGCTTCTGGTATAGATATTTGGCGAGTGTTTCTCCCTATACTGATCGTGGGTGTGATCAACGTTGGTATAGGTATCTTCCTAAACTGGGAACTCGTCCCCAAGGGTCGCTTGAAGGCGGCGGAGATAAAAGCGGTAGAGATAGAAAAGAGGAGGAAACTCCCGAGTCGCACTTTTGCCCGTAACCTCTCCTTCTTCGGTGAAGGGAATCGTCTCTATTTCTTTACATACATAAACGCCAAAGAGAGGCGGGCACAGGGAATTTCTATATTCTCTTTTGATAAGGAGCGTCACATAAAAGAGAGGATAGACGCTGTGGCGGGTAAATATGAAGAGGGGAAATGGGTTTTGGAGGGAGTAATAAGGCGCACGTTCAAAGGGGATGAGGAGGTTTTCAAAAAGCACGCCAGTTATGTGGATACTCTTATGAAGGAGACTCCTGAACAGTTCTTGAAGCCTCTGGGAGATTCTCTGATGACCACACCGGAGCTACTCAATCGGATAGATTTTCTTCATAGGGCCGGTCTTCCGAGCGCCGAGGAACGTACGGAATTGGCCATAAGGTTTCTCTTCCCTCTCATGAACTTTATAATCCTTCTTATAGGGTTGCCACTGGCGGTGTTTTCTGGAACACGTGGGGGGAACAGAGCTTTCTCCTTTGGATCTTCCTTGTTTTTAGCTTTCTTCTATTGGGGGGCTTTGCAATCTGCAAGGGCCTTGGGTGAAACGGGAAAGTTGGATCCGTGGGTGGCGGCCGCTATCCCCAACTTGCTGTTTCTCCTTATAGCTATTCCTCTCATTCTCAAGATGCATAGATAGTTGTTCTTTGGGAAATTTTCAATCACGTATCGGTCCAAGTTGTAATATTAGAAAGCTTTCTTATAGAGACCTAAACAAACGTTAATCGGGTATATAATAGATGGCTTAAATGCATCCGGCAGTAGTGTTGTATATAGCCATTAAGAGAAGGGAAAGTGGGAAGTTTCAATTCGTGCCGGCGGGGGGGCCGGATGCCTTTGGTGTTGTGAAAATCGCTTTAAAAGATGGGGATATAGTGGGTTTCGATAGTACATGGGGGACATCCTTGGAGAACCTTCGTAGAATCTTCAGGTGGAAAAAGGCTATAATTCAGAAGCTCAACGATGATGGCTTGGTTGGGACCCATATGCCTCGCCTTGAAGCCATGCGTAAGCTCATAAACTTAGAGATGGAAGAGATCCTGCCGTCTATACACGGTCTAAATCTTCAGGATGCGGAAAACCTCATACGAATACGTGTTGGTAAATCTAAGGATCTTTCACCGGATGAGGTAAAAGAGCTTAAAGAGAAAGGTTTCGAAGGAAAGACCATGTTTCTACAAGTTGGAAATAAATGGGCATCTATAATAATAGCCGGTAAAGAGCTTTATTCTTTTGAGATAACATCAAAAGGCGTACGCAGGATAAACTTTTTGGATTTTCCCGAAAGACGGACCAGGTCCGTGGTTTCCGATCACATGGTAGGTCTGGCGGTGGCTACTCCCCTCTTTGGGAAGGCGATGGATATAGACTATAGGACGGCCGAAAAGGAAGTTGAACGCCTAAAGAGAAGTCCTGACACTATATGGCACATGATACTCTCGGATGTGGGAGGTATAATGGTGTCCGCTGTCGGTTACAGAGGTTTGATATTGGGTGTTTCGGTGGCTAGAGGTGATAGTGTCCTTTTGAAGGATGAACGTTATCTAAAGACGGTTTTAACCACTTTGAAACCAACAAAAGGGAGGTTATACGAATATGGCAAAGATATGCGTAGCGCTTAACACCAACTCCTGGAAGGAGGCAAAGCGCATAGTGGATAAGCTAAGAGGCGAGGCGGATCTTTTTAAAGTGGGTCTGCCTCTTTACACTAGGTCGGGTCATGAAAACGTGGAGGCCCTCATAAAGGACGGCGTTAAGGTCTTCTTGGACCTAAAACTCCATGATATACCTTCCGTTGTCGCCCAAACGGTCCAGGATCTCCCTTCGGTCTCCTATCTGACCGTGCATGCCACCGGAGGCCGTCGCATGATGGAGAAGGTAGTAGAACTTCGGCCCGATATACGCATGGTAGCTGTCACGTTGCTAACGAGTCTTTCCGACGAGGAGGCGCGGGAGATCTTCCGCAAGACTCCCCGCAAACTGGTCATCCAGTTGAGTCGCACAGCGGTGGATTCGGGAGCGTGGGGTGTCGTGGTCAGTGGCCTGGAAGCCCGCGCCGTCCGCAAGTACTTCAAAATGCTCAATCTGGTAGTACCCGGCGTACGTATGAAGAGGGGCGTTGACGACCATGCCCGTGTGGTTCCTCCAGAGCGACTCCGTTGGTTAGCCGAGGACGATATAGTGGTCGTGGGCCGTGAAATAACCGAAGCCAAGGATCCGGTGGCCACACTCCGGAAATTCAAGAAAGCCCTCCACAAGCGCAAGCGCGCGTGAGACTCCTATTTCTCTCGGAGTTCTATCCGCCGGAGGATGGGGCCCCTTTCACGGGGTCCCACCTCCAAGTTTTTTTTTCGGCTTCCCTATGTTCCCAATACTTACCGGTCTGCCTCTTAACCTTCTCTGTGGGTGACAAGGTGGGAACGTTTCGTCTAGAGTCAGAAGAGGATCCCTGGAACTCCAGATTGATCCCGGTGTCGGAATGCTTTGACGGGGGTCTTAGGGTACATTTCATCCCCTACTCCCGATGGGAGGTCGCGAGGTTCTTAAAAGTTTTGATACGGGCATTCATGCTTCGGCCAAATGTGATCTACGCCAGGGGAAGAAGCTATCATCTGGGGGTCGGTGCCCTCATCAAGATTCTACGTGGCAGTCGGCTCGTCTGGGGAATAAATGCGCAAGATGGGTACAAAAATTTCAAATACTTGTATAATCTATGGGGGTCTTACAGAAATTTATTTGAAAAAACACTATTAACCCCTTTGTTTGTCGCACTTGATTTATTGTCCTCACTAGGGATGAGGCTGGCTGACATAATACTCGTACAGAACCACCTACAGTTGAAGGCCGTAAAGTTTAAATTCCCCCAAAAGCGGGTGTTCGTTCTGCCAAACCTTCAGGATGTACCAACAATCCCATCATTTAACGAGGGTGAGTTCGTCATGTGGATCTCCGCCGGTTCCAAAGCTGCCAAGAGACCCGAAATCTTTGTGCGATTGGCCAAAGATCTTCCCCACATACCTTTCGTTATGGTAGGAGTGCAACCAGAGGATCCTTCCGATAACCTCCGAAGCTTTCCAAGGTTGAACCGTAGGGAACTTATGGATCTTATGGATAGAGCCTCTATACTAGTCATAACCAGCAAACCTCGTTTTGAAGGTATCCCCAACGTCGTGTTAGAGGCCATGCTGAGGGGTGTTCCCGTTCTCTCCCTTGAAGGGGACTATGGCCTAGTTCATCGTGGGGGTGTCGTGGTTAGGGATTACCACGAGCTTAAAAGGGCAGTTGAGAGGCTTTGGAAGGACATGGAGACTCTACAGCATCTATCGGTCCAGGCGAGAAATACGGCCCTGGATCTAGTATTACCCGCCGTGGATGCCTGGCAAAAGTTCTGTTTCATCCTACAAAGGGAGTTTCTCCGTTAGAATAATTGCCTATGGGAAAGGTTAAAACCAAGCGCGCTTTTGCTAAAAGGTTCAAACTGACCGCGACGGGCAAGGTGAAACACGCTCGTAGTGGTCGTAGACACAACTTGGGTCCCAAGAAGAGTAAGAGCCGCAAGAGGAGACTCCGCAAACCGGCCTATCTGAAGAAGGGGGACGCTCTGAAGGTACTGATCGCTTTCGGCCTCAAGTGACATGTTCCGTGATCCCTTTGAAGAGTTTGAGGAGCTGGTGGGAAGTCTAACCAGCGGTGGTTCGTACCGAGTGTATCGTCCTCCCATAAGCGCCTACGAGACGGATGATGAGTTCGTGATATACTTGGCCGTAGGGGGGGCCGACAGATCCTCTCTCAAAGTGGTGTATGACAGTGGGGTGCTGGTAATAAAGGGTTATCGTCCCGAACCGGAAGGACCGGAGGATAGGGTGTATCACATCGCCGAGATATATTTCGGCCCCTTTGAAAGGCGAATAAGGGTGGACGCCGAGATAAACGTTGAGGGTATAACCAGTAAATACGAGAACGGCCTTTTGGAGGTCAGGGTACCCAAAAAGAAACGAAAGATAGAGATAAAAGTGGATTGAACTATGCAGATACCTTCCGTAGAAATACCTGAAGAAATTGCAATTTTACCGATAAAGGGAGGGGTTATCTTTCCCCTTTCCACGGCGCCGGTTTTGGTCGGCGTTGAAAGGTCCAAACGCCTTATAAACGACATCTTAGCCACGCCGGTAGAGCCCAAGATAATAGCTACCTTTATGCAGAAGGATCCCGAAAAGGAGGCTATCTCTTACGAGGATCTTTATCCTATTGGTACCGCTACCATCATCGTGCGTATGAATCGTCTTCCCGACGGAAACATAAGGGTTCTTCTTAATGGCGTTAAAAGGATAAGGCTTCTGGAGATACTTCAGAGTGAGCCCTATCTTAAGGGGAGAGTTGAAGTTATAGAGGAACCGGAGTACGACGAAAGGGAAATCCGGCCGCTTCGTGAGAGCGTTCTAAACGCTGCTCGCCGTTTATCCGAATATGGCAAGTTGCCTCCAGAGGTGATAAACGCCCTAACGAACGCCCCTACGCCCGGAGCTTTAGCCGACCTTCTCGCTTCCCTAATCCAAAACATGAAACCCGAAGAGAGGTATGAAGTCTTGGCCACCATAGACGTGAAGGAACGCCTACAGAAAGTTCTGACGTATATAACCCGTGAGATAGAGATAGCCGAGGTTGCTCAGAGCATCCAGAGGGAAGTCCAAAGGGAGATGGAAAAGGCCCAGAGGGAGTACTACCTGAGAGAACAACTCAAGGCCATTCAGAAAGAGCTGGGCATAGCCGACGAACAATCCGAGATAGCCGAGCTGGAGGAACGACTAAGGAAGAAACCCTTGCCAGAGGAGGTACGTAAAGTCGCCGAGAGGGAACTGAAGAGACTACAAAGAGTTCCCTCCGCTTCACCGGAGTACCACGTGATCCGTACCTATATAGAGTGGATCTTAGAACTTCCCTGGTTGGAAAGCAGCGAGGACAATATGGACCTGGCCAACGCTCGCCGGGTATTGGATGAGGATCACTACGATCTGGAGAGAGTCAAGGAACGTATACTGGAGTACATAGCCATCCGTAAGCGCAACCCCAAGGGCAAGGCTCCTATCCTCTGTTTTGTAGGGCCTCCGGGTGTGGGTAAAACCTCGTTGGGTAAGTCCATAGCCCGTGCCCTAAACAAAAAGTTCATACGCATAAGCCTGGGAGGGGTCAGGGATGAGGCCGAGATAAGGGGACACAGGCGCACCTACGTCGGTGCATTGCCGGGCAAGATAATCTCGGCCCTTAGAGATGTGGGAGTTAATAATCCCGTCATGATGTTGGATGAGATAGACAAGTTGGGGACGGATTGGCGCGGGGATCCGGCCTCCGCCCTTCTTGAGGTCCTTGACCCGGAGCAGAATCACTCCTTCAAGGACCACTACCTTGACCTACCCTTTGACCTGTCCAAGGTCTTCTTCATAACTACGGCGAACACTACCTTGACCATTCCTCCTCCGCTTTTGGACCGTATGGAGGTAATAGAGATACCCGGCTATACACTTGAGGAGAAGATACACATAGCCAAGGAATTCTTGATACCTAAGGAGAAAGAGGCCACAGGTCTGAAGGAGTGTAAGATCAGTTTCACAACCGAGGCTATAGCCCGGATAGTTGAGGAATACACCCGCGAAGCCGGTGTGCGCGAGCTGATGCGCAAGATAAACCGGATACTTCGCCGTATAGCCCTGCAGATAGAGGAGGGCAAACTCAAGTGCGGCCGGATGAGGATAACTCCCAAGAGGATACCCGATTTCTTGGGGCCGCCGGAGTACTATCCGGAGTTGGCCGAGAGGGAGGCCAAGGTAGGCGTGGTGACGGGTCTGGCCTGGACACCGACCGGTGGATCAATACTCTTCGTGGAGGCCTTAAGGGTTCCAGGAGACAAGGGTTTCAAACTAACAGGTAAGTTGGGTGAGGTGATGCGGGAATCGGCCGAGGCTGCCCTTACTCTGGCCCGCAAGTTTTCCTACGAGAAGGGGGTGACTCCGGACTTCTGGGACAAGGGTTTTATACACCTACACGTTCCGTCTGGAGCTATACCTAAGGATGGTCCCTCGGCTGGTATAACCATGTTCGTAGCTCTCTACTCGCTGGCTTTGGATCTGAAGGTTCCTCCCGACGTCGCTATGACCGGGGAGATAACTCTAAGGGGTAAGGTCCTTCCCGTCGGAGGTATAAAGGAAAAGGTGTTGGCAGCTGACAGGGCCGGCATAAGAAAGGTGTTACTTCCAGAGTGGAACTCTAAGGATCTGGAGGATGTTCCCAAGCACATCAAGAATCGTCTCCAGTTCGTGTTTATAAACACCGTTGAGGACGCCCTTAGGGAGATCTTCGGCCAGGAACATGCCTCCCACCAATCCTGAAGTCGTATATCCCACCCGGTACGTAAGCGTCGAGTACGAACTCCACATAGAAGGGGAGGGGCCGATAGACAGGGGTATTTTCGTCTATAGGCACGGCTTTGGCCACATCCACCCGAAGTTAGAAACGGCCCTGGAAGGGAAACGTGTGGGAGATAGTGTAGAGGTAGTTCTGACTCCGGAGGAAGGATTCGGCCCCTTCAGAGAGGAGCTGGTTAAAGAGCTTCCCAAAGAGGAGTTCGGGGATCTGAATCTCGTGCCGGGTAAAGTCCTATACATGCGTGATCCCCAGAGCGATGAACCTGTGGCCCTTTCTATCCTGGAGGTCAGGGAGAAAACGGTTGTGGTAGATTTCAACCACCCCTTAGCCGGCGAGACCGTTCGCTATGTCCTTAAAGTCAAGGACGTGGCTCTTAGGCCACCTCCGGGGTATGTATGCGACGAAAAGGGGTGTCGTAAGGAGAAATCTAAAGGAAGCTGCCGTACCTGTTAGAAAGCGGGGGTAAAATTTACGTCTATGATAGACTCCACACTCTTTTTAATATCGGGAATGGCCCTCAAGTTTTGGGCTGGTCCCCACTCTCCCCTTCCAATAGGGGAAATGTTCTTTTCCAATCCCAACTTTGCCATGGTAACGGCCAGAAAGATTGGGAAAAGATGGTATCTCCAGGGGGATACACTTAAGCTGATGCCTGCCTGCGCCCTCATAACCAAACTGGCGGGCTACAATGTAAAAGCCGGTCTTTTAGGAGACATCTACAGGCAGGAAGTCCTGGGTATAACTGGTGAAAATCCCCTGGGTAAGTTCATCTTTGATAACGCCAAACGTTTGACGCCAACCCAAAGGGAAACCCTTCAAGCGATACCAAAATACGTTCCCCGACGTATAAACCGTATAATCACTGCTCTCCTCAAACTCTATCTCCCCTTGGTATCCAAAAAGGTAAAAGACCCCACCGCTTACATGTGGGACAGTCTCTCCATCAAAGAAAAGAAGGAATACGAAGCGATAGCCTTAAAAGATGTGAATCGGGAAGCCTATGCATTTCAAGTTATGTGTCTGCTCGTTGATTCTTTAAAGTCGGCCTTGCGGAAGGAGGGGGGAGATCTTAAGAGTTTGAGAGTGAGTACACCTTGGGGTGTGATCGCCTTTGGAGGACCGGAGAATGACAGCTTTCCCGATGCCCTGATAGTGGTGGATGCGGGAGGGGATGATACCTACGGGGACGTAGCTTTGGGGGTAGACCTCTCCGGAAACGACACCTACACCGGATCCGTGGGTTTCGGTAGGTTCTCCGTGTCAGTTTTTGTGGATGTAGAGGGAGATGACCTGTACGAGGGTAAGGGTATGGGGGCCGGCTTTTCCGGTTTCGGAGCGCTGTTCGATCTGGCGGGAAACGATACTTACAGGACCAAAGTGTTCGCTTTGGGGGCTGGCTACAACGGTGGTGGTCTCTTGATAGATGTATCCGGAAACGATACCTACTACGCCTATCAGAAGGCGCAAGGCTTCGGCTGGGTAAAAGGTGTGGGAATATTGGCTGACCTTTCGGGGGACGATACCTACACCCTTGAAGATTCTCTTATCTTGTTTCCCTCACCCCAGGATCCCAAACATAACGCCAACTTAGGCCAAGGGATGGGATACGGTGAGAGGAGAGATTTCTACGACGGTCACTCTTTGGCCGGAGGTATAGGGATACTGACGGATCTATCCGGCAACGATCGTTATTACGCAGGTGTATTCGCTCAAGGGGTCGGATACTGGTGGGGAAGTGGCGTTTTATACGACGGTCAGGGTAACGATGCCTATTCGGGAGTCTGGTACGTTCAAGGCTCCGCTGCCCATTTCGCCTTAGGTGTTCTCTTTGACGAGGATGGGGACGATGCGTACTTTTCGGCTCGCTCTACATCCCAAGGCGTTGGGCACGATTTTTCCTATGGCCTCCTGGTGGATGGTGTCGGGAACGATACCTATACGTGCAACAACCTGTGTTTAGGTAGTGGCAACGCCCAGGGGGTAGGTATATTCTGGGACAAGGATGGACGACTGCAGGTCCATCTAAAGGGTAAGGGATTGGGTTTCAGCAACCCGGCTGTAGACACTTTGAGTCTTAGGTCCTCCTTCCCAACCAAAGGAGTGGTATGCAAGGGTAAATCCTGCCCTTAGGTCAGGTCTATCTCATTCCAGGGCACTTCAACCTTGGGACGATGGGTTGAGGAGAGAAAGACCTGTCCTTTAAGGCTATTTAAAACCCCTTCACTTCCCTCCCGGTCCAGATAAACCAGCGGTTCATCTAAAACCATGACCGGAGGATCTTCCAACTTCTCCTCCAAGAGATCACGCACAAACAGAACTATACCCAGATGTATTCGTCTCTTCTGCCCCTCCGAGGCGAAGAACCTGACCGGTTTGCCCTCAAGGAGGATGTCGTACCTGTCCCTGTGGGGACCGAAGAGAGGAATACCCACCTCCAATTCTCTCTTCCCCAGTTTAGGTAGGTCCTCCGCACGTTCCACACTCGGTCTATACCTCATAGCAAAGGTGTAAGGTACGAAACTGTACCTTACACCCAAGTTTATACGTTCAACGAACTCTCTACGTCTCGAAACGATATACTCCACATGGGGCAGCATGGCCCGGTTTATGGGTGTGGGATCCACCCCGGAGCGTAAAGCGGCTTTTTTCTCGGCTAAGAATTTCCTATACTTAATCAAATGCATATAATACCGCCCATCTAAAAGGGACAGGGCCCAATCGAAGAACTTGCGTCTCTCGGCCGGAGGTCCATCCATAAAGGCATGCTCCCTGGAGCTGAAGGATAGGACGACGAAGGTGTTGAAAACGTCCCTGTATGTCTTAAGGGTTTTACCATCTCTCTTAAAAACTTTTTTTACGGTGTTTCCCCTGATGTCTATCTCCACATAGGCGGTGAGAGTCGTGGGGCTGCCAAGACGTACGATCCTACCCTCAAGGAAGAAGGAGCTTTCCCCCCATTTGACTAAAGCGTAATCCCTAACACCCCTGAAGGATCTGGGAACCGATAGATAGGCTATAGCTTCCAAAAGGCTGGTTTTTCCCGATCCGTTAGGACCCAGGACTAAGTTTAACCCCTCGCTGAATCTAAAGGTTCCCTGCAGGTTACGAAAGTTACGGACTTTAAGTGAGAGTATTCGGATGGATCACCTCCTTAGAAGGTATTCTACGGTCGCCGATAGAATACCCGGATGCAGGATAAAAGGCGTATAAGTTATATGTTTGAGAACATGCGGATGTATGAGGCCAGGAACGTTATCTTTTCCTTCGGTAGGAACCTAACGTGGAGGCGGTACCTTATAAAAGAGGTGGAGGGACCCCTTTTGGACGTGGCTACGGGTGAGGGAAACGTCCTCCGTCTCTACCACCATGGCTCCAAGATGGGTGTGGATATAGCTTTAGGTATGTTAAAAAGGGCGAAGGGAAATTTCCCTCTCATAGTCGGGGATGCTGAAAATTTACCCATAAGAAACGAAAGTTTTAAGACGGTAAGCATAGCTTTCGGTCTTCGCAATGTTCTCGATAAGTTGGCGGCTCTAAGGGAGTTCAATCGTGTCCTCGTTCCCGGCGGCAAGCTTTTGATACTGGAAATGAAGATAGGTGATCACCCTCTCTCTTGGATTCAGCTCCCTTACGTGGCCTTGGTTATGCCATTGCTTTCGCCTGCATTTGGCGGTAATCCCTTTGACTACATCTACCTGTTTAAAAGCATTCTCAACTTTCCAGGACGTAGTCGTATGGAGAGCTTATTGAGAGAGAGTGGCTTTTTGTTGCGGAAAACGTACTATTTCTATTTGGGTTCCACTTACCTCTTTGTGGCCGAAAAGGTCACTACCGGTCCCATCCCAAACCCCACTGGGGTCTAACCCAAAGGGAACCGTTCTTTACATGAAATCCGAAGGGATAGGTATCCCTATCTCCGCCTAAATCAAGGAATATACCCACACCACCCATCTCCCTCTCGCGGTTGGCTCCGCCGAAAGAGATGTCTTCCTTGGCCGAATAGCTGTCCTTTCCGGAACCATCCACGAAGATACCCACCGAGTTCGTGAGACCGACCCCGAACCCCCCACTGGTGTAGTAGGTGTCGTTACCAGTGGAGTCATAGAAAAATCCGACGGATAGATCGTGACCCTCACCTATGCTCGGCCCATAGAGGGCGTAATAGAGGTCGTTTCCATCCATATCTACTAGACCACCCACGGCCAAATGTATACCGGCTCCCTGACAGTATTGGGCACACAGATACCTGTCGTCCCCTCCGCCGTCGTACAGCAGGCCTAAGCCGTACCAGTAAGCTACACCTTGAGCGTAGGTTCCCGACGCGTATACATCATTACCTCCACCATCAGCTAAGATTCCCACACCCCCACCGAAACGATCCCTCCATCCTATGGAAAAACCTTGGCCTAAACCCTGATGTTGCCTTATGAAGAGGGGTTTGTGGATTGGCCCATAGCCTAGGGTGTAGGTGTCGTTCCCGGAACGATCCGAAAGGACTCCCATGCCATAGGTGCCGGCGAAACCTTGCCCGTATATCACGGTCTTGTAGATGTCATTCCCGGCTTCATCTATCAGGAAACCACCGCCGAAGGTTCCGCTTCCAAGGGAATGGAAGCCCCCGGAGTAAAAGTCATCGCCTGACATATCGTACAACAGGCCAAAACCTACCAGACCTACACCCGCACACATACCCTTGCAAGTGTAGGTGTCATCCCCGCCGAAGTCGTAAAGAGCCGATACTCCCAATATCCCCACCGCGAACTCCCCCTCGTAGCGATCGTCACCTTCTAGATCCACTATGAGGACGGGGGAGGTTTCCAGCTCGTACTCATCATCACCCCCGAAGTCGTATATAGCCACATACTTTCCACGATAGGTGTTACTTCCCTTACCTCCCACTGCCACTTTACCGAAGCCGGTTACGTATTCGTATTGGAAGTCCCCATCCAAGGATGGAACCAAGGTACTATCCACGTTTAAAAGGCAGTTAAGTGCGTTGAGAAGTAGATTATAATCCACAGAGTCGCTTAGGAGTTTAACCTGGGCGTGGGTTAGGCTGTCTTCGGAGTCTGGATCCCATAGCTTTAGTAGGGAGTCACGTAGAGAATATCGCCTTCTGTCCAATCTGCTTAAGGCCCTACCGGTGAAGTAATCATTGCAATGGAGTAGTTCCACAACCTTACCGATGACGCTGTCGTTTATGCTGAAGTGGGTACGCATCCTTATAGGTTTGAATTTCACTTGCCACACCTTGAGTGGTATTTCCTGCGGTTTTAGGCTCACGAACTCTCTGCCGAGATGGATGGAACTCCGTGCGAAGTTAAGGGGATCAGCTAAAGAATTTAAAACGGGTGGGGGTTTGAGAGAGGTGCGCACGGCCAGATCCTTATCGTAGTTCAGATCCCCTCTCTCAAGCCCCCCGTACAGCAGAAGGGTGTCCAGAAAGGGCAGAAACCACACTATTTAACTATTACGGCTGAGCTATAGCCCTGTAGTTTCACAACGTACAGGCCTTTCTTGAGCGGTACGGTGCCACCGGTATAGTGGGCGTTTTCGTAAACTAACCTACCATCTGAATGAAAGACTTTCACCTCGCCCTCGTAGTGGTCTATAGTTATGCCTCCCGAAACCGTACGTATGATGGGGTCACGAACAGCCTTAGCCTCTCCAACGCCTAACTCATCGCCGGAGCCGACTATACAGGTGTTACATGCGCTCTTTTGGGCTAGGAGATCGCTGTAGGAGGAGCCGGCCACGTAACAGGCGTCTATGACCCTAGTTTCGCCAGCAGCCATCGTTCCCAAAGACCAGTCCAAAAGACAGTAACCGTCCCCATTATAGTAGCCGTAATCGGGGCTGGAAGTGTAGGTGCTGTAGTGATCCCAGCCGTATAGCTCTATCACACTTGGAGTCGGCGAAAGGGCAGCCAAACCCACGTACCGGATGTAGCCGCTGGATGCGGCATAACACATATCGCTGGTCCTGTAGAAATAGTTGTTGGAGAAGTAACCGGGGTTGACATCCCAGTCTATGTACCTTTTGAACTTAACACCGTACTGGGTGACCCCAGAGTTGTTAGTTATAACACTAACGACCCTTAAAGCTCCGACCGTAGGACAGTAGGAAAAGTTATGGGTTACGATGAAGTAGTTGTCGTTGGTTCTGTAGGTTACCCTCCAACGGTAGTAGGTGGGCCCCCATTCCAGCGTGGTTGAGGAGACGAGAGATACACCGTAGAGGCTGTTGTCGTAGTGTGTGTAACGGTAGGTACTCGAACCGTACCCTATGCCCCACCCGTTGCAATAGCATCCAAGCCTGTAGTGTTCCGTGCCGGGAGGATACTGAAAACGGTATATCTGACCGTCCTGGGTGGTGACCGATATGACTCCGGCAGGAGGAGAGTATGTGGCCATCGGCGCGATCTCGCTTCCCTCTCCCATGCAACCGGCTTGCTCTTCCGTTAAGACTGCAGCAAGTAGAAAACCGATCATAGGCTCACTATTATAAGGCGGGGGGCGCCTACTTTGTGCCCCCCTTTGCTCTGTCATCTAAGTAACACCTTCCTTAGAAGGCTTCCGGATTTTACAAAATAAACGCCGGGTTTTAATCTGATCCTTCCGCTACCCGTAAAGATGAGTCTTCCATCCGCCCTATATACGCTGGCTTCGGTTTGCAACTCCAAACCTCCGGACACAACCTTAAAGAGTGAAGTTCGATTTTTGGAAGGTCTCTCGGCTACAGCTGTCATCAGGAAATCTTCCCTACTGCGAGGTAAAAGCTGGTAGGTGGTGTTGTACTGGCCCACTATACCGATTATGGACAGGACCTCGTTGGGCACCTCCATGCCGGGAATGTCAGTATCGGCATCTATGCGCACCGTTAGGTTGTCTACACCATCGGTTACGGTATAATTGGTGCTGCCAGCGAAGGTTCCCGTGGTATCCAGGAACTGCACGTTATCTATACGTGCCAGCATGCCCTCGTAAGGCTCACCTACATCGGCTATGGTTATAACCAAGGGATCCGGAACACCCACGTAGGTTAAGGTGTCAAAGGCTGAGAGAGTTACCATCTCGCGGAGGTTGTTGTAGGTGTAAAGTATACCGGCCACGGCTACTTCGTAACCCAGGTCCGAGGGCATGGAGAAGGCATCGTGGAAGTTGTAGTCGTAGATGGCTATTCCAGCTGTGGAATCCTGTATATATTCAGGTTTACCGAAGGTGTTGGCTGTGAGAACACCTTTCACCTGAACCGTGTCTCCATCCGGCAGGGTACGGGCTTCACCTATCGTTTTGAAACCGTGGACGAAGAACCTAACCGGATAAATGGCCGAATCACCGCTGTCGTCGTAAGCTACGGCGTAGAACTTGGTTTTGGAGTAAAAATCAGGCGGGGGTATCTGGGCCACATACACGCTTCCCGTGTCCATTACGGCCGAAACTGAAGAGGGAGAACCGGAGTTGTACCAATAACGCACTTCCACGTTGGCTATGGAGCCGTCGCTGTCGAAGGCCACGTAGGCTACATTCACATAAACGTTACTGTCGGGATTGGAAGGATCGTGGCCTACGAAGAAGATCTCCGGAGGATTGTTGGTCGATGGGTTGAAGACTACGACTCTGTCAAGCCAGAAGTAACGGTTGAAACCCGACACTCCACCATCATCGTTGTTGCGGTATCTGAAACGTATAGCCACACTGGTTCCATCGTAGGCATCAAGGCCTATCCTAACTTCGGTCATGGTCGTAGGTTGTGGATAGTCAGCTGTTATGGTATAAAGAACAACGGGGGATGTGAAATCGCCGCCTGGCCCAAGTTCAACGTATATGGTGTCGTCCGATCCCATGGAGGTATCGGAGCTAAAGCGGTAGTAAAAGCTCAAGGTCTCCGGGCCAGCCATGGCCGAGAGATCCAAAATCGGTGTGATCAGGGTGGCATTTCCAGTGTCGGAGGAGTAGGTGCTGCTTACCTTTACACCAGCGTAGTAGGATCCGAACTCTACACCGGGCGGATAGGAGTATGTTCGCTGGTACCAGGAAACGTAGCGGGATGCGTAGGTGGTATCCCAACCGGTGGGAGGAACACCACCCTCAAAGTTTTCGTAGAGTACGAATCCCCCGTAAAGGGGAGTTGCCAAACCCAAAACTACCAAAGGGAGTATCTTTTTCATCACGGGGGTATTTTACGGTAGAAGTTGCTACCTTTAAAAGATGGGCGCTAACGCTTGCCTATGCGACCTGTAAAGTATCCCACCGAAAATCCCAAACCGGCACCCAATATCACGTCCGACAACCAATGCCTGTCTTTGTATATACGGGCTGCTCCCACACCAGAAGCCAGAACCAGGGATCCCCACCTGATCCAAGGAGAGGAAGTTCTAGCCCAGAGGTAACCAGCGGTGGAGAAGGCGACGGATGTGTGACCGGAGGGGAGGGAGTGGTAGTCATCATCTAACGTTAGCGGTGAGAAGGAGTGTGGCCCAAGGTTCAAGTAGGGACGTGCTCTGCCTATTAGACTCTTGAGACCCACGGTTAAAAGACCGGTGGAAACGAAGGAAACTGTACCCCACTTTCCAAAATCCTGCAAATCTTCGTTTTTTAGGGCGGTTCCGAGGAGGAAGGTTCCACCCCACATTAGAACGTGAAGTCTCCCATCACCCAAAGGATTTACCACCCCTAAGATTAGATCCACCTCCTCGTTCCTATGTTCAAGTATCCACCCTCTTAGAGGTTCATCCCACGCATATACGCTTACAGGTGTCAGCACTAAGGCGGTTCCAAAAACTAAACCTTCAACCATACTTTCCTCATACGTAGTACCCAAACCATAACGAAGGAGAGAAAGGATAAGGTGGTCGTGATAGCACCGAAGGGAAGATCAAGGAGGTAGGCCAACGCGTATCCGGTGGTAGAGAGTAGTACCGATATGAACGCACTCATTAACAGGGAGAACCAAAATCCTCCGAAGAGCATGAAGGAGATGAGGGCTGGAACTACCGCCATGGAGGAGGTCAGTATGGATCCAAAGACCCGTAAGGTGAAGATGATGATCAGTGTTATCGTAAGCATGATAACGGCATCGTATGCCCGTATGGGTATCCTCTCGGCCGCCGCTATCTCTTCGTTGAACATGTAGAGCTGGATCGTAGAGCGAAACTTCAGTAAGAGTGTAGAGACGACTACAAACAGGACGAGTAGCACCGACGCCGAGGAGGGGGTCGCCAAAGTTATGTTGCCAAACATGTAGGACCAAAGGAGATTCGCATATCCCCTGTAGAAACGTAAAGCTATAGCTCCTACACTCATCAAGAAGGAAAAGGTAAGGCCTATCACCGCATCTTGGGGTAGCCGACGACCAAACACGTGCATTCCGATACCCATCAGAAGGCCGAATGTGAAACCTCCTATTTGAGGATTCACCCCTACAGCTACGGCCAAAGCTATACCTCCGAACATGGCATGGGCCACACCGGTTGTGGCGAAGGCCAGGCCCTTGGAAACGACAAAAAAGGAAGTCAGGCCAAGGAGTATCCCTCCAAGAAGGACGACCAAAAGTTGTATTTCCATTTAGAAGATTCTTATTTGCAGGTTTATGTACCTTTCGGGGCGGGACTTTATATCTTCTATAAGGTTCCTCAATTCCTTTACGGTTAGGTTAAGTTCGTTGTAAAGGGAATCTTCGGTCATGAGTTTTTGAATCGTACCTTCGGAGTTTATGAAAGAATCCACAGCCGAAACGGTCTCGTCAAGACGGTTACTTATCTGTAACATCTGATAGGACACGGCATCTACTTTGGCGTTGGTGTTTTCCGTAAGGCTCTTGATGGATCTTACCAGATCCCTTAGATCCGCCGAAAGGTTGGCCAGATCGCGACGGGTACGTAGCAGCAGAAGGTTAGCGTTGGTCAAGGTGGTATCGGTTTTGGCAGATATGACCTCAAAGTTCTGAAGTATGCGATCTATCAGAAATATGAAGTCCGTAAAGGTGGGGGTCTCCTCTCCCTTTATCAAGGCACCCTCCGGTAGAAACTCTCCTTTCCCTTGGTATATGGCCAGTTTACGGTTACCAACCACTCCCTCGTTCTCTATTCGGGCATAGGCCCCCTTCCGAAGTCTTATCCTCTCCGTGTAAAAACGTATTATAACGCTATCGGTGTATATTTCTATGCGCTCTATCCTACCCACGTTGACGCCTTGAAGGCTAACCGGATCACCGTTACCTAAAAAACCGGCTGTCCTGAAGACAGCTCCATAGTGGTATCTCTTACCCAAGGAAAAATTTTTAAGCCATAAAAGACCGGCTGCCCCCAAACCGAGGGCCAGGAACAGGAAGAGGGCAGCACGGACCTTCTCCATCATTTTTCGTTCTCTTGTACCTTTCTCCAATCGGCAAGGAATCTCTCAAGACCTATGTCGGTCAGAGGGTGTTTCATTAGCTTCCAGAGTACCGTTGGTGGTACCGTGGCTATGTGGGCACCGGAGAGGGCCGCATCTATGAAGTGAGCCGGATGACGTATGCTGGCAGCTATTATTCTCGTAGGTATATCGTGCAGGGTAAAGATCTTGGCAGTTTGGCTTATGACTTCAACCCCAGAGTAGCCTATGTCGTCTATGCGTCCGATGAAAGGAGAGACGAAATCGGCACCTACGCGGGCAGCGATGAGTGCCTGGGCCGATGAGAAGATCAGCGTGACGTTTACACGTACTCCCTCGGATTTGAGGGCTTTTACGGCTTTTAGACCTTCGGGGGTGAAGGGAATTTTTACGACCACGTTGGGATGGAGGGATGCTAACCTCTTGCCTTCTTCGTACATACCTTCGGAATCTTCAGCTACCACTTCGGCGGAGACATGTTCTAGTAAGCCGGCAAGTTCGGTGTATATTTTTTCGGGTTCAAGACCCGATTTGGCCACCAAGCTGGGATTGGTAGTCGCTCCGGATATGAAGCCCAGTTTATGAAGACGTTTTATTTCCTCTACATCGGCGGAATCCACGAATATCCTCATATCAACCGCCTATTGTACGCCTGAAATTGGACCTCACTTTACCACGAAGGCCGATGAGACGGCCACACCCTCCACTTTTACGATATACACACCACTGGATAGGGTGGTCTTGGCTTTCCCGTTAGAACTCTGCAGGGTGCGTACTAAGCGCCCGGTCGCATCGTATATGAGCAGGGTTCTGGCCGAACCCACGTTGAACTCCACAACTCTCCCTCTCACCTTCACCAGGAGCTTTATGGGTTCTTTGACCTTCTTTTCATAACTTCCCAAATCTCCATCCTCCGAAGTTATGCCGCAGTCATAAGCTGGATCCGGGGAGTCGAAGATGTAAAAGGTCGTACTGGAGAAGTCTCCGCTTGAGACCAGTTCCATGCAGCTGTCGTTATCCACGTCGCCGATGGAGGTACCTTCAAAATAGTCGCTGCTGTAAGACCATTCTAAGCTTCCGTCCGTACCTTGGAGTATAGCCAAATAGGGAGCAGAACCGTAGCGGGCACCAGTTATGATGATCTCCAAAACACCATCCCCATCCAGATCTGCTATTTTCCGTCCAAGAGCCTGATAGCCGCTCCTAGTTCCAGAATAGGACCATTGGGTGGTTCCATCCGTCCCTCTTAACACGTAAAGGTACCCAGTGGAATAGGGCATGCATCCGAAAAGTACATCTCTGTATCCATCTCCCGTTACATCGGCTATGGTAGTGGAGTTAAGCCTGCCCCAATAGGACCCACAGCCGGTGTTCCTGTCCCAATAAAGGGTGCCATCGTGGTGAAAGGCATAGACATGTCCGTTACCGGTGTTGATCACGACCTCGGCGTATCCGTCGTTGTCCAAGTCCCCCACCGCCGGGTTACCTTCTCTGCCAAGATAGTAAGACCACAGTAACGTTCCATCGGTGGCTCTGAATACCCTAACGTAATTACCCACCACACCTATGACCTCGTAGAAGGAGTCGTTGTTTATATCAAACACAGCCACGTTTCCGAAATAGTTACTTCCAGAATATGACCATATGGTGCTACCGTCACCGTCCAAGGCGTAGAGGGAACCCGCTATCACGAAGATCTCACCGTACCCGTCTCCATCTACATCCTGTATCGTTACGGCTCCGAGGCTTGAGGAAAATGATCTGGACCATATCAAAGCTCCATCCGTTCCACGACGCGCCTGAATGTTACCTCCCACGTTTATGATTATTTCTAAACCTGGATAGTCGGGTGTTACGTCTCCCAAGGCTGGCGTGCCCCAACCTGTTCCACTTCCCACACTGACTCTCCATAGCCTTCCACAGGTGCGGCCGTCGTAGGCGTTTAGATATATGCCGCTATAGTTGAGTATAACTATCTCGTTGTATCCATCTCCGTTTATGTCTCCTATAGCGGGGTCACCTTCGCTTCCGTTGCTTATACTCCCGGAGCATCTAACGTTTGGTCCCGTTATGGCCCCACGAAGAAGCTGCATCCCCCTTAAGGAAGACGCCCCATGGTGCATCATCCAAACCCCTACAGCTGCGTTCGGTGGAGGAACACTTTGGGCATCTGCGGTTGAAATGGAAGCAGCCAGGGTTAGGGCCAAGGCTGCCGATAAAAGTGCTAAACGACGTTTCATGATTTGAAATTGTACAGCCGAGATATACATACTCCCTTAAAATTTTGGATATGGGGTACGTATGTGTGGTAGGTGATGTTCATGGTCACCTGCAGCTAGCCCTGAGTGTGGCCCATTTGTGGCAGAAGGATTTGGGAGAGGAGTTTGAAGCTGTGCTCTTGGTTGGGGATTTAGGAGCTTTCACATCCGAGGACAGATTGGATAAGGCTACGAGGAAATTCGCCGAGCGTAATCCCATGGAGCTGGAGTTCATGCATCAGTGGCTCCAGACTCCGCCTCCTCCGTGGATAGAAGGAATCTTTAAACCCGTCTCCGAAGGTGGCTTGGGCATAAAGAACGTCATAGCCATACGCGGGAATCATGAAGATTTTGAGTATCTACGTAGCATAACACCCGAACGTACTCCTCCCATGCCCGTTGAAGTGGAGGATCTTCCCTCCCTCGATCCGAACGGTTTCATAAAGTATCTACCTGACACCTGGGTGGTTAGGTTGCCGAGTGGCACGACTGTTGCGGGTTTGGGAGGTGTGACTACCAAAAAGAAGGGATTCTTGCCAGAGGAGGATATTCTTGAGCTCATGGGGATTTTGGGAGATATAGGGCTAGTTGATATTCTACTCACCCATCAGGGTCCGGAGGCTGTTCAGGAAGAAGCCGGCTCGTACGAGCTCAACGACCTCTTGGGAGGGGCCCGCTACTGGTTCCATGGACACGCCGTTCGCAATCCAGAAATCGTTACAGTTAAAGGGACCACCGTGGTGCCCTTGGAGCATGCGAACTTCAGCCACAGCCGGGAGCTGGACCCTAACGGATGGGCCGTGTTGAAACTTGGGGAAGAGGAGAAGGTATGGAGGGGGTTGCCCAAGGGGGCGCCGGAGGTGGCCCATGGTAGGTGGATACGCTGGAAATTCAACGGTAAAGAAGTGTTCGTCTCCCCCCTCCTGTGGGCATTTTTGGAGGAGAAGTAAAGGTACAGTTCGCACATATAATAGCCCATTGGGATGCGGAGAAAGGCTAAGATAACGAAAACTAACAGTGATGCTCCGCCGAAAGTCAAGAGAGGCGAACTTTTCAGCAGTTATTTCCTGTCCGAGGGCATAAGGAACACCGAGGATTGGAAGAGGCTAAGCGATGAGGAGTTGAACGAGCTGTTTAAAAAAGTGAAAGATATTTATGACAATTTTGCTGGCAAAAATAAAAATCCTAATGAAGCGAATACGGAGGAAGAGATAATAATTCCCTTTCTTAAGGAGATCTTCGGTTTTCTCTACAGGAAACAGGAGCTACTGGAAAGGACCATGGTGCTTGACTTTGTGCTATTTCCCGACGAGGAGTCCAAAGAAAGATTTGATTCAGCCGGTAAAGACAACAAGCTGTGGCACGAGGCCGTTTGTATCTTGGAGGCGAAAAGATGGAATAGAAAACTTGACAGAGCGGATAAATCGGATAAAGATGACCCTCGTGTTCCATCCAACCAAATTCTAAGGTATCTATCCAGCGCGGAGGTACGATCCAACGGCAAAATTTTGTGGGGCATCTTAACCAACGGCAAGGTCTGGAGACTCTACTACCGAAAGGCTCCCTCGCAGCTTGATGGATTCGTTGAGTTTGACTTGGAGGAGATGTTCGGAGAAGTAGATCTGTTCAATAATCTTGAGCAAAAGAAGGAAAAGTTTAAAACCTTCTATCTACTATTTAGAAAGGAAGCCTTTATACCTACGGAGTGGCGGCATAAAACTTTTCTGGAGATCGCCCTTGAGGAGGGAAGGAAGTGGGAAGAGAGGGTAACGGAGGACCTGAAAGAGAAGATCTTCTACGAGGTTGTGCCACTGATAGCGAAGGGATTTTTGGAGAGCGTTAAACGTAAAGACAGAGATGTGAAGATGGATGACAACCTTATAGAGAAAATTTACGACAACACTTTAATTTTCCTTTACAGGCTCCTTTTCCTCCTATATGCGGAGGACAGGGACCTTTTACCGGTGAGAAAACAGGAGTATAAGGACTACTCGCTAAGCGAAATCAGAGAGGAAGTTAAGAAACGAATAAAAGAGAATCACCAGTTGAGCTCTACCGCCTCCACTTTCTACGATAAGCTTAGGAACCTATTTAGGATCATAAACAAGGGGGATGAGACTTTGAAAATTCCTCCATACAACGGTGGATTGTTTGATTCGGAAAAACATCCCTTCCTTGAGGAGTACGCCGTCCCCGACAAGTATCTCGTACCGGCCATTTACAAATTGAGCTTTCACGATAACAGATGGATAAATTACCGGGATCTATCCGTCCGCCATCTCGGAGGCATATACGAGGGACTCTTGGAGTTTAAGCTAAAAGTGGCGGATAAGAATTTGGGTGTTAAGAAAAGCAAAGGAAAAGAGGTTTATTATCCCACGGATGATGAGGGAAAAATAAAGGTGAGGAAGGGGGAGCTGTACCTTACCAACGACAAATCCGAGCGCAAGGCCACGGGCTCCTATTACACACCCGATTACATCGTTCAATACATCGTTAAAAATACCCTTGAGCCTTTGATTCAGGAAAAGATCAAGGAGTTTGAGAGGCTGAAGGAGGAGTTAGATGGTATAACTAACCGGGAGCAGCTCTTGGAACTGGCCCGCAAATACCGTGTTGACCCGAAGACTTATAAGGATGGTAAGGCGACAGGGGATAAAGGCATAAACGCTTTAAAGAACGAGATTCTACAGAAAAAGGACCCCGCAAGGGAAGTTCTAAAGCTTAAGATACTTGACCCTGCTACTGGGAGCGGACATTTTCTGGTGGGGGCCGTTGATTATTTGGCGGACAGGATAGTTGAGTTGATAGAGGAGTTTTCCCATCAGGAGTTCTTTAAGGGAGAGGAATACACCAGTCCCTTGGAGGAGGATTTGGAGAGGATACGAAGCAGTATTAAGGAAAACGCCTTAAGGAATAACTACGAGGTGGATGAAGAGAAGTTGGACGATAAGAACTTGATAAAGAGGATAATTCTGAAAAGGTGCATTTACGGGGTTGATGTTAATCCTCTGGCTGTGGAGTTGGCAAAGGTTTCCCTGTGGCTCCATACCTTCACCGTGGGCGCTCCACTTTCGTTTTTGGATCATCATATAAAGTGTGGGAATTCGCTTATAGGTGCGGATCCGGAGGAGGTTGGGAGAGTGATAAAAACCTCGGGCAGGCTTTTGGGATGGGTGTTTGAAGATATAATGAAAGTGGTTGAAAAGATTAAACAGATAGAAGAAATTTCGGATGCGGATATTACAGAAGTGGAAAGGAGTGCGGAGCTTTATAAGAATGCCGCAAAGATAATTGAGCCGTATAAGAGGATTCTGGACATATACGTGGCGGATATGTTTTTGAGGCCAGAGAAGAAGAAGGAAATAAAGAATTATCTATCGCCTTTGGCTCTTATTGATGGCTCAAGGGGGAATCCTCTGCAGGTTGTAAGCGGGAAGGTACAACTTCATGATAGGTATAAAGAATTACTTTATAGGTCCTTACAGCTTGCCAAAGAGAAGAGGTTTTTCCACTGGAAGTTGGAGTTTCCGGAGGTGTGGTATGATGAGAATGGGGCAAAGGAGAACGGGGGGTTTGATGTGGTAGTTGGGAATCCGCCGTATGTTAGACAGGAGAGAATAGGAGAGTTAAAGTCTTATCTTGCTATGGCATTTGGGGACCTATACACCTCCACGGCTGATATTTATGTGTATTTTCATTATCGTGGAATCTCGCTTTTAAGAGAAGGTGGCCTGTTTTCCATGATCACTTCAAACAAATTTATGAGAGCAAAATATGGGGAAAAATTGAGGGAATTTTTAAGCGAGAACACAGACATATTGAAAATCATAGATTATTCCGGCGTAAGGGTTTTTGAAGATGCTACTGTTGATGTTATGATAGGGGTTTTTAGAAAAGGCGAGAAGAGAAATGAAGGCACCGACGTTGAACTAAAATATAGCAATAGGCGGTTTGTAATGCCACAAAGAAGATTTACCGGATCAATGTGGATACTTGCAGAGGAGGATATGTTTAGACTTAAGGAAAAGTTAGAAAAGGCTGGAAAACCACTTAAAGAATGGGATATAAATATTTACCGTGGTGTTTTGACAGGGTACAATGATGCATTCATTATTGATTCAAAAACACGAGATCAAATCCTTTCAAACTGTGGAACAGAAGAGGAGCGAAGGAGAACAGAGGAGATAATAAAACCTATCTTGAGAGGAAAGGATATAAAAAGATACTACTACAAGTGGGCGGGGTTGTGGTTGATAGGAACATTTCCATCATTGAAACTTGATATAAACGCCTTTCCATCTTTAAAAACATATCTAATGGGATTCGGAGAAAAATTAAATCAAGATGGTAAGCCTGGGCATAGAAAAAAGACCAATAATGAATGGTTTGAAACACAAGATACGATAGCTTACTACCACGAATTTGAAAAAAACAAGATCGTTTTCAACAAAACCACAAAGATTGATTATGCTTTTGCGTATGATTCAAAGGGTTATTATGTCAATCAATCCACGTATATTCTCACCTCGGAAAGATATGATTTGAAAATCTTGCTCGCAATTTTAAACTCAAATTTGTTTAAGGTAATGTATTCCACCTTTTATTCGGGCGGTGGGATTGAGGGTGAGATAACAATTTTTACATTGGAAGAGTTTCCCATCCCACAGATAACCCCTGCAAACGAGCGGATGGTTGAAAAGCTTAGACACTTGGTTGATGATATGATAAAAATGAGCAACCAAAAGATGATTTTAGAAGACTTTTTAAACGACTCCCTCCAGCACGGCACCGACGAGATGATAAGGGTTATAAAAATCCTTGAAAAGCACAAAGATTGGGAAGATAACGCCTCACTGACCCTTCAAAAGGAGATAGCCCAAAGCATAATCAACAGCCTAACCGAGAAGATAGAGAAGACAGACAGACTTATTGACAGCATCGTCTATCACCTTTATGGCCTAAACGACGAAGAGATTAAAACAGTTGAAGAATTTATCGGCCAAAACCAACGCAGCCGATAACCGTGAAAAACACTCCCCCTAATCCACGTCGTACGGGTCCACGTCCCACACAGCCCTACCCCGTAAAGGTAGCTTCGCTACCTCCTGCGCCACTTCTCCGCGGCGTAAATTAGACAACACCCTAATATACTAATAAGACAAAAACTACCCTACTTGCACAAAAAGTAAAATAGTTTCCTTTCTTAAAAATTTAAGCTACTTTCCCTTCCCCTTTGCCCGTATCTCCTCCAAAACCTCCGGATTGACCAAGGCCGACGTGTCGCCCAGGTCCTCTCCCAGATAGGCAGCACGTACCAGACGGCGCATCACCTTGGCGTTCCGGGTCTTGGGTAGGCCACTGACGAAAACCACGTCCTTGGGAGCCAGAGCCTTGCCCATCTTGGCAACTACGTTCTGGATGATCTCACGCTTTATCTCATCGGAAGGCTCGTAGCCCTCCTTGAGGACCACGAACAGAACTGCCACCTGCCCCTTCAGCTCGTCCGGTATGCCCACGGCGGCGCTCTCAACTACGGCCGGATGCTCGTTGGCCAAAGCCTCCAACTCCGACGGCCCCACCCTCTTACCGGCTATCTTGAGCGTGTCGTCGGCCCGTCCGAGAATGTACCAGAAGTCGTCCTCATCTACATATACGAGATCCCCGTGGTACCATAGCCCCTCCCAGCGGCTCCAGTAGGTCCTTATGTAGCGCTCGTCATCCTTCCAGAAGGAGCGAGTCATACCCGGATTGACGTTGGCTATGGCCAGATAACCTATCTCCCCCTTAACGGGTCTCCCCTCCTCATCCACGGCCAAGGCCTCAACGCCGGGTGCCGGCGTGTTGAAGGATGTGGGCTTTATGGGACGTACCACGACGCACCCCAAGATGCCTCCGGAGATCTCCGTACCTCCGGAGTAGTTAATTATGGGCTTTTTACCCTTTAGAACCTTCTCGTAGGTCCACCACCACGACTTCGGATCCCACGGCTCACCCGTTGAGCCCACCATGCGCAGCCGCTCCATCGGATACTTAAGAACCCACTCGTCCCCCTCCTTCATCAAGGCCCTTATTAGGGTGGGGGTTATGCCCAAGATGGTTATGCCGTGCCTCTCCACCATCTTCCATAGACGGTCGGGCTCCGGATAGGAGGGAAGTCCCTCGTACATGAAGACGGTGGCCCCACTCACCAGACCGCCGCCTATGAGCCAAGGCCCCATCATCCAGCCTATGTCGGTTATCCAAGTTATCACGTCGTCGGGCTTGATGTCAAACAGGTGGAACATGTCCTGCGCGCCCTTTATCATGAAGCCACCGTGCACGTGCTTGGCCCCCTTGGGTTTGCCCGTCGTCCCGGAGGTGTATATGACCATGAAGAGATGGTCGGGATCGTAGGCTTCCACCTCCAGCGCCGGAGACTCGCACTCTACGAGCTCCCCATAGTCCAGCTCGTTGCACATGAGGGAGGTATTCCTGTCCCGACGCAGGACTATCACCCGCTCCAAGGATGGCAGATCCGAGTAGGTACGGCGAAGAGTTGCCAGCATGGGGATGCGGTTGCCCTTACGCTGGGCGTAGTCGGTGGTTATGACCATCTTGGCCTCGGCGTCTGACAGTCTGACCTTTATAGGCTCGGGACCGAAGCCGGAGAACAGGGGAACCACGATGGCACCTATACGGGAGATGGCCAGAAGGGAGATGGCCGTCTCCGGGATGAAGGGCAGGTATATACCCACCGCATCCCCCTCCCTCACGCCGATATGGCGCAGGGCGTTGGCCAGACGATTGACCTCGGCCTTGAGCTGTCCGTAGGTGTAGGTACGCACCTGACCATCCTCCCCCTCCCATATAAGTGCCAACTTGTCGGCCGGATGGCGATCCAAGGCGTTATAGGTCCAGTTGAGTTTGCCCCCCACCCACCACTTGGCCCAAGGCTTACCCCTGCTAAGGTCAACGGTCTGGGTGTAGGGCTCGTGCCAGTGGAAGCCGGTATCCTCAAAGTAAGCCTTCCAGAACCAGTCGTAGTCGTGGAAGGA
>JAADCS010000087.1 GCA_013154295.1 Thermotogae bacterium | reverse complement strand
GCTTCTTTGCCTTAGAAATTACCAACTTCAGCACCGATTACGATGTTCGGGTAAGAGAGCTTTTTATCGTAACCACTTCTTGCCCTTTAACACGCAACTACTGATCAATCTCTCCCTTCCCGCGATGGATCAGTTAGCTTCAGCTTTCGTATCGTTGAGGTGGAAGAATAACCTTCACGGTACGGAAAAATCTCCACCTTCCCACCATACGATAGCACAAAGGAGGCTCCCACTATGCTATCGACGGAGTAATCCCCTCCTTTGACCAAAACGTCAGGTTTTATAGCCTCTATCAACCTCTTTGGGGTATCCTCCGCGAAAGGAACCACGAAATCTACCCAACGGATGGATAAGAGAACCGCCGCCCTATCCTCTAAGGTGTTTATGGGTCTTCCCAGACCCTTAAGCCGGCGTACCGAATCGTCGGTGTTAAGACCAACTATAAGGATGTCCCCCAATCCCTTGGCGAACCTCAAAAGTTCAACGTGCGCCCTGTGGAGGATGTCAAAACACCCGTTCGTAAAAACGATGGTTAAACCCGCCTTTCTCAAGCCGTCGGCCAGGCCCTCAGGATCCCTCACCAGGCGTTTCATACGGGTATTCTATCGCCGCCTTCTCCTACGCTTTAGGTGGGTGTGTAGGTTGTCCATCGCTATATGAAGAGTATCCGCCAGTAGAACACCCAAGATAAACGGTTGCCACCAGTCGGATCTTAGGGGAACCAATTTCAACCTCGGTGGTGAAAGGCCAAAATATTCAAGTATTCCCATCATGAGAAACCAGAGCAATGATAGCAGTAAGAACAGGTAACCTAACCTCGTTAAAACACCCAAAATCGGAATATGGGATAGACCCCTGTGAGGCATAACGGCCGCATACGGTCTCCATATGAAGGATAGCTTTCCCCAACGGCGCACGGGTCTTGTTCCCTCCAGATCCAAATCCGGAGATAGGTAGTAGGTGGCGAAGAAAAAACCCAAGAGAAACAGAATAGTAAAAACCACATCCTCCGTTTCCACCCACACCACAACCCCCAACGCCAAACCCACGGCAGTATTTACTCCGTCATGAACCTTTCCCGATGGCATGGTTCAGATGCTCTCGCAACGTGGCGGAGTTAAACCTGGCGGCCCTGCGCCTTGTGGTATCGATTTCTCCTATGAGTAACATATCCTCAAACAGGATCCCCTCGGCAGTCACCTCACCGTCCCCCTGATACACACGGGAACCTCCGAAAAAGATTATACCATCTTCCACCCCTACCCTGTTAGCATACACCGTAGGAGTCCCGAAGAAGGTAGCTGGAAGTGATGCCAGGCGGTGCCACACTCCGACTGCCGTATCCCCTTGGACAACCCGGAAGGGGTTGTTCGCCGCCAGGATGAAGAGGTCGGCGTCGGCTCTGGATAAGTACGCGTCCATATGCCAGGCATCCTCACATATCAGAGGTGCTATCTCACCGTAAGGCGTACGAATTTTGTTAAATTCCCTACCGGACGCGAAGTATCTCCCTTCGTCAAACATACCGTAAGTGGGTAGATAGACTTTCTTATAGATTCCCAATATACCCTCTCCCGAAAGTATCACCAAGGCGTTGTAAAACATGTCCTTCTCCTCCAAAACTGCCCCCACCGCCGCAACCGAACCGTTGAGGGGACGAGCAAGCTTCTCCCAGACCAGAGAGGTTACTTTCAGGGCCACCTGCGGGACTAACCAACCCAGATAGTAACCGGTCAAGCTAAGTTCCGGAAAAACGATGAGATCAGCTCCTTTCAATTTAGCCGCCTCTATCCTCTCCAGATGTAGAGTCAGGTTCCTTTCAACGTTTGCCAAGATGGGACGGATTTGGGCCACTGCCACTTTTATACGCATAGACGTTGGATTGTACGGTCGTATAATAAACGGTTGTGGATCCTCTAAGCGTTTTTGTGGTATGGGGGAGTTGGTTCTTCTTCTTGGTGTTGACGCTCATTTATTACCTAAGGGAGGGTGAAGGATGAACAGTATAGCTTTGGGACTTCTGGCGTACGTGGTAGTGATGCTTCTAATAGGACTCTACACCTACCGTTACATGCACACCATAGAGGATTTCCTACTGGGCGGCCGTAGATTAGGGGCTTGGGTGATAGCTTTCTCCGAAAGGGCATCCGGTGAGAGTGCATGGTTTTTACTGGGGTTACCCGGCTTCGCCTACGCTATGGGTATGTCCGTCTTTTGGACAGTTATAGGCGTAGCTTTAGGCATATTCATAAGTTGGACCGTAATAGCGAAGAGGCTAAGATGGGAAACCGAGAGGTACGGTGCTTTGACCATACCCGACTATCTGGAGGCGAGGTTCCAGGGAAGCAGGGCGATACGGATCGTCAGTACCGTTATCATCCTCCTTTTCTATCTCTTTTATCTGGGGGCCCAGATAATAGGGGCGGGTAAGATACTGAACGCTACCTTTGGCATAGAACACGGATGGGGAATGGTCCTTGGAGCCGGTGTCGTCGCTCTATATACGATGGCGGGTGGTTTCACGGCCGTGGCCCTAACGGATTTGATTCAGGGTGTTATAATGCTCTTCGCTGCTGTTTTTCTCCCGGTCCTGGGGATCCTCCACTTAGGAGGGATAGGGGAGGTATTCTCACGCTTACAGGAGATGGACCCCAACTTTCTTAGCGTATTAGGTGGAAAATCGGGTAGGGATCTCTTGGTAGGTGTGATACTAGGTGGTATGGGGGTCGGTCTAGGATACATGGGGCAGCCCCATCTTCTGACCCGTTACATGGCTATAAGGAGTACACGGGAGGTGAGAAAAGGAGTTTTGATAGCCATGCTATGGGTCCTTCTGGCTTACTGGGGAGCACCCTTCATAGGCATAGTGGGCAAAGCTTACTTCGGTCCGGAACTGGCCGATGCCGAAAAGGTTATGCCCATGTTAGCCATGGCTATACTTCCCCCCTTCCTAGCAGGCTTCGTGATAGCGGGAGCAATAGCCGCCATGATGTCTACGGCTGACTCGCAGTTACTGGTGGTTACATCCGCCATAGTTGAAGATATCTACCGAAAACTCTTGGGACGAAATCTCTCACAGAGAGCTCTGGTGGTATTCTCCAGGTGGACCACCTTGGGTGTCACGGCCTTAGCCCTCCTTTTGGCCTTTTTCGCCAAGAACCTCATATATTGGTTGGTTCTCTACGCTTGGTCAGGTCTCGGAGCCAGTTTCGGACCTCCCCTCCTCCTGGCCCTACTTTGGAAGGGAACTACCCGGTGGGGAGCGTTAGCAGGAATGCTCACAGGAACGCTTACGACGATACTCTGGTACAACGTTCCTCTACTTAAAGCTACCGTGTACGAACTGATACCTGCCTTCCTGTTGAGCCTCCTGGTCACATACCTTGTGAGTCTTCTAACCGCTAAGAGATAGGCTCACCTTTGGTCCCGTTTGGATTTTCTTACACCCTTAAAATCTCCATCTTATGGCCGACAAAGTTTTTTATGATGTACAACTTTCCCCGGAGGAGGAGAAGATCATACGCGATCACCTTGAGAGAGCTATACTCTTCACCAGCCTTGAAAAGGCTGTGGGCTGGGCCGTAAATTGGGGAAGAAAGCACTCCTTTTGGCCGGCCACTTTCGGTCTGGCCTGTTGTGCCATAGAGATGATGGCCGTGGCCCAGCCGAGATTTGACATCTCCCGTCTCGGCTACGAGGTTTTTAGAGCCTCACCGAGGCAGTCCGACCTCATGATCGTGGCGGGGACCGTAACGATGAAAATGGCTCCCGTCCTACGGCAGATATACGACCAGATGAGCGAACCTAAATGGGTAATATCCATGGGAACCTGTGCTAATACGGGAGGTAAGTATCACAACTACGCTGTTCTACAGGGAGTGGACCAGATAGTGCCGGTAGATATATACGTTCCTGGGTGTCCTCCGAGACCGGAGAGTCTCATATACGGTATACTTGAATTGGCTAAGAAGGTGGAGAAGGAGACGGGTAGAATCTTCAACCTGGGTCCTTACAGGTGATGGAGTTTTCCAAAGAGGCTTTACTTCCCACCGAGATAGGGGATTTTCGTATATTCGTCGTTCGGGAAGGAGATAGGGAACATATAGTACTTTTAAGGGATCCCTTACGAGAACCGGTTCTCCTGCGAATCCACTCTGAATGTTTCACGGGGGATGTTCTGGGGTCCCTGCGATGTGACTGCGGGCAACAGTTGGAGTACGCTTTGGAAAGGATAGCCCGCGAGGGAGGGATTCTGATATATCTGCGCCAGGAAGGTAGAGGGATAGGACTGTTTAACAAGATAAACGCCTATGCACTCCAGGATGAGGGCTACGATACCGTCCAGGCCAACCACCAGTTGGGTTTTGAGGCGGATATGCGCAGGTACTATGTGGCCGGTGGTATACTTCGCAGGTTGGGTATAAGGAGAGTCCGTTTGATGACCAACAACCCTAACAAAGTATGGGACCTCAACGAATATGGTATAGAGGTGGTTGAACGGATACCCATAGAAATAGAACCCAACGAGCACAATGCCCACTACCTTAAAACCAAGAAGTTGAAGCTGGGGCACATTTTACTAAAAGTGTGATGCCTACACTTCAGTTGGCTTTTTCAGTATGGATAGGGCATAACGTTAAGGATTTCCATATCTTTGGAGATACGATAGTGTATTTGAATGTGGAGGGGTATCTGATGAGTCTCCTCAAAGATACATCTGAGGAGTGGAGATACGACACCCTCCTCTCCGTGGGGAGAGGTTCAAGGTTGTTTAGCAGATGCTCACCCTACCTGTTCGTAGCCTTCCTCAGAGGAATTGCGACTTACATGGGCGATTCCCTATTAGAAGGGGTTAGAATACCCACGAAGATCGAGGGGATGTTCTGTCGGCAGGAAACTCTCTATCTGTACAATTCTTCTTACCTATATCGAAGGATTGTAAGAGGTCCCTTATATCTGGCTTACGTTTCTCAAAGCATCCTTCATAAAGCTTTTCTTTGGAACGATACCTTATACATCCTTGACGGTCAGAGACTCGTTCGCCTTCAGGATAAATCACCTGTGCGTTCGTTTGATAGCTTACCGGAGCTCAGAGATGTGTGGATGCGTCCTTCTCTCTATCTGCTCGTGACGGAGGACAGCCTTCTGTTGGCCTTTAAGGATGATGGGGTTACTTTGCTATTGGAGAATGTTGGACAGTTACGGCTCGTGGGGGATAGTCTCTTCGTCCTGAAGGAGGATACCCTAAAAGCGTACCTTTTAAAGATGCGGAGAAGATGAAGATAAAGTTGGCTGAAAGGTTCTACAGTATCCAGGGGGAGGGACCCTTCTGTGGTGTTCCTGCTCTCTTCCTAAGGGTTATGGGATGCAACCTTAGGTGTTCATGGTGCGACTCCCCCTACACGTGGGATAGATGGGGTATAAGCAGGTACTCAAAAGGGTCTCTGGATACCGGTTTCACCTATACATGGGAAGATTTCAAAAAAGATACAACTGAACGCAAATTTATTGTAATTACTGGGGGAGAACCTCTAATCCATTCACGGATATGGGAAAAGTGGATAAGCAATATCCATCATAATTCAAAGTTTCAGTTTGAGACCAACGGGACGTTCCCCCCTATCCTTGAAGAGGATCCAAGGGTTCTATTCGTGGTTTCACCCAAGTTAACCGGAAGTGGGAATCCACACTCACCCGATCCGGATGTGCTTCGGCGCTACTTACCACTTCTACCCAGTAGGGTAGCCTTTAAGTTCGTCGTATCCGACCCCGACACGGAGGAGAGGGAGATAAAGGATCTTTTGGAAAAAATCGGTTTCCCACAGGAGTTCATGGCACTAAATCTGTTCGTGATGCCCGAAGGTGTGGAACCTACCTTATCCCTATCCAAAAAGGTGGTAGAGATGGCCCTTAAAAACGGCTGGCGATACTCTGACCGTTTGCATGTGCGCATTTGGGGTCACCGAAGGGGTAGGTGATAGGTGATCAGTCTCCAAGTAGCTCCTTTAGGAGCTTGGGAACCTCCTCTGGAAGATCGGCCACAGGTACCCCAACGCTCTCAAACTTCTTCCTCTTCTCCTCATAGGTTCCTTCCGATCCCATTATTATGGCCCCCGCGTGTCCCATCCTCTTTTCCTTGGGAGCAGTTCGACCAGCGATGAAGGCGACGACGGGTTTGTTAAACTCCGAGGCTATGTAGTCGGCCGCATCCTGCTCATCCGTACCCCCTATCTCCCCGATGAGTACCACAGCCTCGGTCTGGGGGTCCTCCTTAAAGAGCTTCAGGGCATCTATGAACTTGGTACCTATGACTGGATCACCTCCTATACCTATGGCTGTACTCTGGCCAAGACCGCTGGCCGTTAGGTGTGAGACTATTTCATAGGTCAAAGTACCACTACGGGATACAACTCCTACTTTACCCTCCTTGAAGATACGACCTGGCATTATACCTACTTTGGCCTGACCGGGAGTTATGAGACCGGGGCAGTTAGGTCCTATTATGCGTGCTCCTTTACTCTCTGCGAAAGCTTTGGCCTCCATCACATCCTTAACGGGTATCCCCTCGGTTATCACCACTATGAGTTTTATACCGGAGTCGGCGGCTTCCATTATAGCATCCCCGGCAAACCTTGCGGGGACGAAGATTATGCTCGTGTCCGCTCCAGTCCTTTCAACGGCCTCCTTAACGGTGTTGAAAACGGGAACTCCGTGGACCTCCTGCCCTCCCTTACCTGGCGTCACACCTGCCACGATGTTGGTACCGTAGTCCAACATCAGCTTGGTATGGAAAGAACCATCCCTGCCAGTGATTCCCTGCACGAGAACTTTATTCTCCTTGCTCAAAAGTATGGCCATAAGTTTCTATTCTACACCGGAGATCTCGCTCTTTTTCTCACGTTGCCGAAACTTCACGTAGCAGTTTGGTGAATGGTCATCTCAAGGATGTATAATAGTCGGTTTGGGAGATTTGGTGATAGATGTAGGTAACAGCTATGTGAAGGTCGGGTTTTTTCGCGATGGAAGGTTGGTTGTAAGGATGAGGATCTCGTATGATCGTATAGATTTCCTAACAGAAAACGTAGATACCTTTAGGTACGATAGGGGGCTTCTAATCTCTGTCGTTCCCTCCGTTGGAAACTACCTTCTAAGTCGCCTAAAGAAGTTGCAACTCTTAAAGCCTAAAGATCTTCCCATCAAAAGTACTTATTCTTTGGAAAGTGTGGGAGCGGATCGTATAGCCGCTGCTTATCCTCTTATAAGGAGGCGCCGGAACGGCATGGTGATAGTGTGCGGTTCGGCGATAACGATAAATCTGGTCGTATCGGGCGTCTTTTACGGAGGGCCGATACTTCCATCGTTTAAAGGCTTGGAGGTGGGTTACTCTTCCCTGGCTATGATGGGTAAAAAATTACATCCGGACAGTTCAAGAGCCATAAACGAGGGTATAAGATATGCCATTTTGGGGGGAGTACGTGAGGCTACGAGGGTCCTGGAGCGTCGCTTCGATGTTAAGGAAAGATGGATAACGGGGGGATGTGCCAAAGAGATACGTACCAGAGGACGTTTCATGGATGATCTCATACTCGTGGGCGGTAAGATGATTCTGGAAGACTTCTACAGATAACGACCCTCCTTCAGTCTCCGGTAAAGAAGTTTCATTCCCTCGGTCGCCGTGGTACGCATCACTTCATCCGCTATCCGAGAAACCGGGGTACTTTCGGGGTTTATCTCTATCACGTATGCTCCACCCTCTTTGGCTATGAAAGGTAACTGGGCAGCCGGATAGACCAGAGCGGATGTTCCTGCCACAACGAACAGATCTGATGTGCGAGATAGTTCCCATGCCTTCTCCAAAACGCCGGGAGGGAGAGGCTCTCCAAACCATACTACATCCGGTCTAAGGATACCCCCACACTCTCTACACCGTGGGGGGTACTCCTCAAGGGGAGTTTTGAACTCGTAGTAGGAGATTCCACAGGCCGTACATCTGACTTTCCAGATGTTCCCATGGAGCTCCAAGACGTTCTCACTCCCGGCTCTTCTATGGAGACCATCTACGTTCTGGGTTATAACCCAAACATCTCCGTGCTCCTTTTCTATAAGGGCCATCAACTTGTGGGCATCGTTAGGTTGAGCTTCGGCGATGATTTTACGACGTAGGTCGTACCATTTCCATACTTTAGCTGGATCCTTTGCAAATCCTTCCGGTGTAGCCAACTCTTCCACTTTGAACCTCTCCCACAGTCCCCCCTTTCCTCTGAAAGTGGGAATACCACTTTCGGCGGACACTCCAGCACCGGTAAAAAAGACTATCCGAGCCATCCGCTCAGAGCTCCCCCTTGTAAATCTTTCGCAGGACGTAGGGTAGTATGCCGCCATGCCTGTAGTACTCAACCTCCACCGGCGAGTCCAGACGGGC
>JAADCS010000053.1 GCA_013154295.1 Thermotogae bacterium | reverse complement strand
AATACTCCTTTAAACTTGAACGATGGGATTTTTGGTGAATAACGAGATTCGAAGCGAAAAATCATTGCGGCAGGAAACAGCCGCAGGCAGCTTTCTCATCGCTTTTACAAATACGATAGCAACGAAAGAACGTCCTTAAAATTGGGGATACCTCTCTGGTATGATGTTACGCAATTGAAGAAGCGGCATCCATTAAATTGTATTATAATTCCGCAGTATTTATAATGCAATCACTCGGCCGGACACAAAATTGTAAATTACATAGGGTTCAGGGGAAACGAAACCCCACGCCGACCGAAACCTCATGCCAACCGGAGGTTTTGGAAAAAAGATTTATCAAGGAGTCGGTTGTATAGTTACTCTTGAGGTCGGGAGCTACCTCGATGGAATACTCGGTAAATAGGTATGCTCTTCCAAGTTTAACTTTACCATAGATCCCCAGAAAACCTGCTAGCGAAAACTTGCCTACGGGGTAGTTGATTAGAAACCCCACCGAGGTTCCCAAACCGTACCCGAAGGTATCGTAAGTATTTTCAAGGCGTCCGCCAACTCCTCCATAGAGCATGTTACCCAAGGTTATGGTGTCTCTTCCTTTTATCACCCACGCCTCTGGTTTCAAGGTATTGTAGGCGTGGTAGATCTCCACAAAGGGATAGAGACCGTCAAAGGCTTTAAGTTGGGATTTGAGAAAACCCGGGAGTGAAATCGGTCGGCCGTAGCCGATGCGGAGACGGTTTTGAAAACCCATATTGTGATCGTTTTTAAGTTGTCCGAACATGGGAAGCCAGGGACCACCTCCCAACTCTATCCAAAGAGGATAGGACGCCGAGAGAGGTACAACGGACCCTAAAAGAATCACAGAGAATATCAAACCTCTGATCATAACGGCAATATGTTAAGGTTGATTCATGAGTCGGTTAGAAGACGGGCAGCCTCTCGTACCTTCTGATCCTTTTCCAGAGCAAGTACCAAAACAGTGTCTCCTTCTATTATAACTCCCACACCTCTAAGGCCAACTAGAACCACTCTCTTTCCCCCTCCTATCACCAGGTTATCCGAGGAATCAACGCTAAAGGGGGGATCATCCCTGAAAGCGTTCCCCTGGGCATCCTTGGGTAGTATATCGTACAGACTTCTATAGGATCCCACATCTTTCCACATAAAGTTCCCCTCTATCACGACTATCCTGTCGGTCTTCTCCATCACGGCATAGTCTATAGATATGGACTCAACCGCTGAGAAAAACTCATCTGGGGAGGTTAGTTCACCCGATCTGTAAAGTAACGAATAGATGTCGGGTGCCCAATGTTTGATTTCTTCAAGGAGGATGTCGCTTCTCCACACGAACATCCCGGAGTTCCAATAGAATTTCCTACTTTTCAAATATCTGGTAGCCGTTTCAACATCAGGTTTTTCGTGGAAATTAAGAACCTTAAAGACCCCGTCCTCCAATCTTTCTCCTCTTTCAATATAACCGTATCCTGTGTGGGGATAAGTGGGTTTTATACCAAAGGTGACGATGCTTTTGTACGTATCTGCTACAGTAAAGGCTTTTTCGAGGAGGTTACGAAAACTTTCAATTGGGTGTATGTAATGGTCCGATGGAAGAGCTGCTATTAGAACTGGTCCCTTTCGCTCTTGAAGCCAAGCAGTAGCATATATTAGAGCAGGTCCTGTATTTTTAGGTATAGGTTCTATCAGAACCTCAAAATGGCTCGGAAGTTTGGAGGCTATGAGTTCGTTGGTTAAGATGAGAGGTTTAGCCACCCCCTCCACTCTCTCCACAGCCAATTCCAAAAGCGTTTTACCATTGAATAGAGGGATCAGCTGCTTGGGTCTATCCGCCGTGGATAGGGGCCACAGTCTCTCACCCTTGCCACCTGCCATGATCAAAGCCCATTTTTCCATACTTGGTATTATAGCCTTGAGGAGAGTTCATCTCACTGACCCCATTCCCGTCCCTTTTGCAAAGTGAATGCTAATCGCGATGGTGCTGCCTGAATAACTGGTAATAATGGAGGAAAAAGCCGATTTTGACGAGTACATAACGATGGGAACTAATAGCATAGGAAACTTCGAACTAGGATAGGACTTAACACACCTCATAAAATCCCTTCGGGACGCCTTCATCACCGTAGAAACCTCTTGACATTGGGGACGAATGTTTAACCAGCGTTTGTTCGCCAAAGCAAATTGGCGACCGCCATACCGCCATCTCTTTGGTTTCACTGTGAGGGTGTTTAGCCTCTAAGTGAAACCAAAGAATGATCTTTTTAATGAGATGTTTAATGAAAGATGGGGCAAGATACTATTATACTTCTATCCCTCTTCACTTCGTCGTCCTTTCGCTTAAACACACCGTACATTCAACTATCTTGACCAGCTTGCTATCCTGAAAACAGCACCACTCTTCGTACCTCCCATTCTATCCCTGTCTTCTCACTTCCGTTTCTCTCCTGCTTCTACCCGATTTTTTGGACAGAGTAGCGAAGATCCAAAATTACAAAACATGCTGCCGTTTTTCATCCATTGTGGATCATATATGCGATTCTACTTTAAAATTTACGACTCTATGAAAACGAATGGAGCGGCGCCGACAAAAGGAAATGAAACTTTTTGGGATGTTAAGTCTGCCATAGAGAAGGGAAGGAAATCGGCGGTCGTGCGTCTAAAACGGAAACTCTTTGAAGACCCCCTTTTAACCGTCTTTTTCATACGGGGAGATATGATCCTGGCCAACTCTTTCGTCGAAAATACTCCATGGCACCGAGGAGTCCTAAGTGAGGAGGATTTGGAACGGGGAAAGGAAAACCTGCTTGCCTATGCCTTCAGTATTCACGGGGATAAACTATTTACCCATCTTCGTCAATATACCAAAAGGGTGGTCGAGAAGGTCTTGGAGGAAGCCCAAAGAAACGGATGGGAGTATGAGATAAACGTTGAAGAGCTAAACGAAAGGCGTATACGGGAAATCTTTGGAAGTGGAAAGAGTTTATCCTTTAAACCCATAAAAAGGAATTTTAACGTACTGCTTACGGAGCTTAGCACGCTTGGGGTGATCTCCGCTTTGTTCTTGGAAAAGGATGTGGTGATCGGACCGGAAAGCTCGTTCTCCCAAAGGCTTAAAGAACTACACTCCCGCCTTCTGGATATGGGGATCATGGGTCACTATATGTTATTTTTTCCCGGAAAGGCGATGGTGCACGGAGATATAAAAGGTCATGAATTCTTGGGAGAGGTGGAGTACACTCCACAAACAGATCGTGTCTTCCCTTTCGTAAAGAAGGATATACTCACAGTGCCTAATATACTTCAGGAGTTTTCCTGGGATAGCAAGCTGGAGAGACCCTTCGGCATATATGTGCGATATAAGGGAAGGGGGGTTTTGATCTGTCTTAGGGCCGAAGGTCCCTTGGTCTATGTGGGTCGTCTGGCTCTCATGTCACCAGCGGAAGTTCTAAAGATGATAGAGAAGTATCGTAGCAGTATAGCGGAGGCGGTAAGAGCGGTTAAGTCCAAGGGAAGGATGCCTGGTAGCCTTTTGGAGATCAAGGTAAAATCCTTCCTAAAACAGTATCCCAATCCTAAGGATTTTGCGAAAGTTCTCAAAAAGGAGTTTGGAATATGAAAAAGATAAGGCACACCCTTGATTTTGTGGAACCGAACCCGGATGTGGGTAAGTTACTCATAAACGGCTATCCATATACCTATAGATCCGCTTTTCTCAACCAGTATTTTGAGGATGCGGTAAGAACCTCCCATCCCACTGGGAGAGAGATTCTCTACTACTCCTCTCTCTTCGCCAACTACCGGGTACTCAAAGTGTTTGCGGATCGCTCCGACGATCCCCAGAACTTTTTGGACGTTTCTGAGAGTTTCTTCATGAGTATGGGTTACGGACGACCTGTGGTGGAGAGCGGTGCAGTTAAGCTAATCTCCTCTCCCATAGCACAGACCTACCTTTACTTGAACACCCACCCATCCACAGAACCCGTATGCAACTTCCAAAGAGGTTACGTCTCCGCCTCACTATCACTGGCCTTGGATGCTGAGCCTGGAGACATCTACACCGAGGAAAGCGAATGCGTAGCCATGCACGATCCCATATGCCGTATGATCCCCAAAAGATGGAAGGGAAGAGAGAGAGGAGATGAAGTGCGTTTCCCGAAGATAGATTATGCGCGCTTGGATTACTACCGGGAGGATAATCCGGACTTTTTTGAAAAGATAGCTCTGCTTCGTAAGGCCATACCCGCGGCTGATGATACTGGCAACATATACATACCCTCGGCCTACGGAGGTCTGCGGAGGGCCGCCTATATGTTTTTCCCATCTGACTACTTTTCATACGCCACCTGGAGAGTGTTGGAGGAAGGTGACAGGGATACGGCCGATCTGATGATAAAGTTTACTGGATACTCCGGTTTTCTCATGACCTTCGTTTCGCTCTACTATACCCCTATCGGTAAGGTAGCCTACGGGAATCCCGAAACACCAGAGGAGCTTTTTGGAGCTATACTGTCCAGTATGAAGTATTGGGGGATGGGCTTCTGGAAACCGAGGGAGATAAAGGATGGTGAGGTCACCGTAAGCGTACACAACTTCTACGAGAATGACTTCCAGCGCCTGGTAGGCGTTTCCAAACCCTATTCTCCTTACGTGGTAGGTGGTCTTATAGGACTACTATTCGCCATTTACCGGGTGAAGTTTTATCTGCAGGAGGATCCCATGTTCATAGGGGACGTCCTAAAATCCTACGATGAGGCTTTGGAATTGTTTAAAACCGAGAGTGATTTCGTCCCTGAAGAGAATGCCCAGGTGGTTAGCGTACGTTGGTAAAGCGGTCCCAACTATAGAATAGCCAACCGATGCGGGGAGCGTATCTGGAATTGGAGAGTATTCTACGTGGAGTTTTGGGTTCGCTGGAAGTTGAACGTACCCAGAATCCCAAATTCGGTGATTTTACCACCAACCTGCCCTTTCGTCTTGCCCGCGAGCGTAGGCTATCCCCCTTCAGCATAGCCCAAGAGTTGGCCGCCAAGCTAACAGAGGTTTTGAGAGGCAAGTTCAAAGTGGAGGTTGCGGGTGGGTATCTGAACTTTCGACTTGAAAACGATGCGCTGGTGCGATACACTTCCGACCTTATAACCGAAGGCTGGAAGGATACCTTTCCCAGGAACGGTCAGAAGGTCCTGGTGGAGTTCATCTCGGCCAACCCTACAGGTCCTCTAAACGTGGCCAACGCCAGAGCGGGGGCTGTAGGAGACAGTATAGTCAGGATCCTGAAGTTCTTAGGGTACGGAGCCGAATCAGAATACTACGTTAATGATGCTGGTCGCCAAATCTTCAACCTAGGCCTCTCGGTTCTTCACCTTCTGTATCCGGAACGTTTCCCCATGCCAGAGGACGGCTATAGGGGTGACTATCTCAAAGGTTTGGCTAAAGAATTTGAAGGAGAAGCCGTACCATTACTGACTAAGGATAACCTAAACGAGATAGAGATTGAAGAGTTCGGGCGCAAGGTGGCCCACAGGATATTGAAGGCCCAGATGAAAAGTTTAAAGCGCTACGGTGTGGAATATGACAACTTTATTATGGAGTCAGAGATAAGAAGGTCAGATTATCCCCGAAAGCTCTATTCCATACTGCGTGAGCTAGACCTTATATACCTTAGCGATGGCGATAACGAAGAAACTCCACCGTTGGAGTTTTCGCAGCTGTACAAAGGTGGGAAATACGCTTTTAAAGGAAAAGCTCTCCTCTTTAGATCCTCTAAATTCGGGGACGATAAGGATAGGGTGATGGTACGTTCGAGCGGGGAACCTACCTACTTCTTCTGGGATGCCGCCTACCATCTTCACAAGCTTGAACGTTCCTACTCATATCTTTTGGATATATTCGGCCCCGATCATCACGGTTATATACCAAGAATAAGAGCTGTGGTGGAATCTTTGAAAGGCTATTTGGGTACGAACACCGACTATGAAGTACTAATAGCGGGGCAGGTGAATCTCTACGAGGATGGAAAGCGTATCCGAATGTCCAAGAGAGCCGGACGTATATACACCCTAGACGATCTGGTTGAGGAGGTAGGTAAAGATGCGGTCCGATTCTTCATGCTCCTACGATCTCCTCAAACGGAGTTGAACTTTGATCTCTCTTTGGCCCGAAAGGCCGTTAAGGAGAATCCGGTCTTCTATACCCAATACGCCCACGCCCGTATCTGCAGCCTTCTGGACTACGCCAAAGCTAACGGGGTGGAGGTAACCTCCCCTAAGGATCTTCCGGGTGAAGAGAGGCACATCGCCGTCCTTCTCCAGTATTTCCCCTACTACGTTCTAAAGACCGTTCCACTTCGTTTGAGGGAGGAAGTCTTCCAAGCCATGGGGATGAGAACGAATGATGAGAAGGGGGGTTCCTTCTCACCCAACCTTTTGGTTGATTATCTGATAGAGCTATCTCATGCTTACCACCGTTTCTACCAAAACAACCGTATAGTGGGAAGCGAGCGTCAAAGCGAACGTCTAGGCTTATCCTTGGCTGTCCAAAGGACCTTGAAAATGGGTTTGGACTTGATAGGTGTAAAGGCTCCAAAGAGGATGGGATGATATTTACTCCTTAACCAGAAATATCACCAAAACGAGACCGAAGATGCCCAGGGTAACCCAAACATCTGCCAAGTTGAAGGTATACCAACGGAAGTTTCCTATCCCTACATCCAAAAAATCCACCACTCCACCCCGCAACATCCTATCCACTATGTTACCTATAGCGCCACCCAATATGGTGGCATACAAAAACTTGTAGATCTTCCTCCTTTCAAAGAGCATAGCGATGAACAGAAAAATGGCCAAAATAGTAGCCATTAGGGCGTAGGGAAAGTTCTCACCGAAGGAAAGGCCGAAGGCCGTGTTGTAATTTATAACCAGTGTAAAACGTACAAATTTGCCTATTACCTCTACAGGTCTGTGGAGGTCCAGGCTGCTGTAGGCCCAGGCTTTACTTAAAAGATCCAAAATACCCAAAAGGATAGCGTATAGAACCAAAACACCCGTTACCTTCAAATTCCCCGGTGAAAACGCCCACCTAAGACGATCCATTGAAAGGTTCCTATTCTAAGGGAGCAGACGGGGGGTGACCAACCCACCCCCCACAGCTTAGCGCACGATCACCCTTTTAACTTTGCCGTGATGCGTTAAATAGTAGACCCCAGCTGGTAACCTAATGGCCTCACCTTTGGAAAATCTTCCTGCGAGCGTTCCGTTGGCCCTGTAGGCTTTAAGATCTACAGCAGCATACAGCGTGCCATCTTTCCAGACGATCATGGAACCATCCGGTGCGGTTCTCTCACCTACATCGGTGGGATCTTCCCACGAGAGCGGGGTACATCCGCTTCCCCCTCCTCCACTCTGGTCTATGGCGCGGGCCACCAGATTCCCACCCAAAAAACTACTGGTGTAACCCAAAACGACGATCTCCGAACAGTTATCTCCGTCCACATCCCCCACAGCTACGGCTGGATCCAGCGTGGTGCTCAGGTCGTCCACGCTCAATCTCCAAACTAAAGTTCCGGAGTTGGCATCCAAGGCGTAGAGGTAACCGGCATCATCCGTTTTTACGAAATCCCAATCTCCATCGTTATCCACATCTACCAGGACTCCTCCTCCATCGTAAGACCATTGGGGAATGGAGTAGAGCCATTCCAAATTTCCGCCGGAGGAGGTTGCGGCCACCCTGAGGAGGTGGCTGGCAACAGAGGAGGAATCCCCCCCGTCTCCGAAGAGAATATCCACGTAACCGTTCCCGTCTATGTCCCAAACAGCGAAATGCTCCATAAGAATGGCGTGGGTATCAGCCACTGTGGTATGGGCATTTACATCGAAAGGTAGAGACCAAAGGGAGGAACCGTCGCTGCCACGCGCTATCTGAATGTACTGCCCCTCGTACGCGTAGACCACGTCCAAGTTTCCATCACCATCGGCGTCTATCACCGCTGGAGTTTGGTTCATGGCCAGACCCGGAACCGTCCATTCAACACTTCCGGCCACAGGATCGATCGCTTTAAGTCCGCTCCAAAGGGTTGGGACTATGATCTCCCTCCGACCGTCGCCGTCCACATCACCCACGGCAGGAGTTCCAGCGGGTTGTTCGACGATAGATATGGATACGGTACGAAGGGTGGTGCCAGAGGAGGATATTATCCAAAGCTGGGCGGAGGATCCCGAAGGTCCAGTTACCAAAATCTCCGGTCCGGGTGAGGAAGGATCCACATCGATTACCACGGGACTCGAGAATGCATAACCGGGATCTGAGTTAGTCCAGAGAACGGTGCCATCGCCATCTATAGCCTTAAGGCCGTCGGAGAAGGTACGGGTTACGACCTCATCGAGACCATCGCCGTCTATGTCGCCACAAGCTGGGCTGGATGGATCTTGCCCAAAGGAGGATAGGGTCCAAAGTGAGGAACCATCCGTACCTCTTAAAGCATGAAGATCCGTACTTGTGGAAAGTGGAGGGTTTGCCTTTATGAGAACCTCGTTTCCTGGTTCGGTGGAGCTTAGGTTACAGATGGTGGGAGAACCCCATATAGCGTGCGGGATCCCCGCACTCACTCCCAAATCCGTCTCCCAGAGAAAGTCAGGAGCCGTTATCGTGGCAGGAAGTCCTTGAACGCCCTGTTGCGTCTCGTCGCCAGCATAGGTTTTCCAATAGTAGTTTATCGCTCCAAAGATCAACCACATATCCGACCGGTATTTTAAAGTAGAACATCTTTTAGTGTTTCCCATCCGGCTGCACTTCACCTATATAATATACGCCTCAAGGGCGGGAGTAGCTCAGTGGTAGAGCACCTGCTTGCCATGCAGGGGGTCGCGGGTTCAAATCCCGTCTCCCGCTCTTTTTTTTATGGCGAGGGGGAAGGTGGTAGTAGGTCTTTCAGGAGGGGTAGATAGTTCGGTGGCAGCTCTGCTCCTCAAGGAGGCCGGCTACGAGGTGGTTGGAGTCAGTGTCCTTTTGAATCCTGAAGAGGGTAATCCCAATTCTTGCTGTAGTATCTCCGCGTTACACATAGCAAGGCGCGTTGCGGTCAAGTTGGGTATCCCCTTCCACACAGTGGATCATTCCAAACGTTTCAAGGAGGAGATAATATCCTACTTCGTGCGTGAATATCTGGAGGGTCGCACACCCAATCCCTGTTTGATTTGCAATAGGGATCATAAGTTAAAGGCTCTTTTCGTTTTCGCCGATGAGATAGGGGCCGAGTACGTGGCCACAGGGCATTACGTACGTAAGGGTGTTTTAGCTGGTGTCCAACTTTTACGCAGGGGTAGGGATCTCCGTAAGGATCAGTCCTATTTTCTGTTCCGTATACCTGTAGCTTGGATAGAGCGTTTTCTTTTCCCGGTGGGGGATATGGATAAGAGAGAGGTTAGACGTTTAGCCTTAGAGAAGGGGTTGCCGACAGCCAGGAGATCGGAGTCACAGGACCTCTGCTTCATAAAAGGGGACTACCGGGAGCTTTTAAAGGAATGGAAGGTAAAGGATAGACCGGGTAGGTTTATCTACCGTGGGCAGGTCGTGGGAAGCCACCCCGGTGCCCACAACTTTACCGTAGGCCAGAGAAGGGGTTTGGGTATATCCGTAGGTCATCGGGTATATGTAAGAGCTATCGTTGGAAACGATGTGGTTTTGGGGGATTACGAGGACGTAATGGCCAAGGAGATGGTAGTGGCCGATCTAAATTGGCATCATTTACCAGGGGAGGAGTTTGAAGCCCTGGTGCAGATACGGGCTTCGGCCAAACCTGTGCCAGCCACGGTGCGCTTAAAGGGTGATAGAGTTAAGGTTACGTTCCATGGGAGAGCCTTTGCCCCGGCTCCCGGTCAAGGAGCCGCCTTTTATAGGGGGGATGTTTTGCTAGGGGGAGGAACTATAGAGGGCTTTTCCTGATCGATGGATCCGGTAAATATTACAGAACGTCCCTTCCCAACTTTTACGATAGCCTTTTTAAAGTTCTCAGCCATGTCAGACACAGCCACGCTGACGGCGGTTATCAGGTCGTATCCTAAAGAGAGGAGTGCCACCACCGAAGATGAGAGTACACATCCAGTCCCATGCACATCAGCTTCGTACTTTTTGCTCCAAAACCTATAGGTCCTAACTCCATCGTTACGTCTCACTTTTAAAACATCCACCGGATCACCCTCAAGATGTCCGCCCTTTATCAGAACGGCCTTCACTCCTGTTTTCAAAAGTTCTTCGGCGGCCCTTTCCATATCGGAGACGTTCCCTATGCGGATGGAGGTTAAAAGTTCAGCCTCCGGAATGTTGGGGGTTACGAGAGTAGCCAAAGGAAAGAGCCTCTCCTTAAGAGTATCGTAGGCGGCCTCTTCCAAAAGATCGGCTCCGCTTGACGATTTTAAAACTGGATCCACGATCACTTTCCTTAGAGCATAACTTTCAACGAGCTGTGCTACCTTTAGGATGATTTCTCTCTCTACCAACATGCCAACCTTTACTGCCTCGAATTCCATGTCTTGAATAAGAGGCAGTAGCTGGTTTTCTATATCTTCAGGACTTAGTGGTGAAAAGCCCAATACCTTTTGGGTATTTTGAAAGGTTATGGCGGTTATGACTCCCACCCCATAAACGCCATACCTCCAAAAAGTACGGAGATCCGCCAGAATCCCAGCGCCGCCGGAGGGGTCGTAGCCGGCTATACTAAGAGCTTTAGGTGTCCTTTCCATGTTTCCTTAGAAATCTCCTTATACGGTTTCGGAGCTTTATGAGTTCGCCCTTACAACGTTTTACTTGGGCTTCCACCTTAAGTTTCTCGTAAGAGGAGACTATAACCTGTGGAGGGTAATCCCGCGCCAGCACCTTAAAATCCATGAGTTTGCGGAGGGTATGATGATCGTAAAGCCTGCGTCCGTTATACACAGCCGGTCGTATGAAACCCATCCTCTCTAAGGAGTATATTCTTGAGCGTGACAGGCCTGTGAGTTTGACCAGTTCGGCCAAACTGTAGTACAACCTATCATTGCTTCTTTGAAGGTAATTCTTTCTTCTCATCACAAAGCCCTATAAATTTTGCCTGGGAGTTCCTGGATCAGGCCTTTCATCTGAAGATTCAGAAGTGTGGAGTAGAGGCGGGTAGGATTCAAACCCGTTCTGTAAGCTATCTCATCTATATGTAGGGGTTCGCGCAGGGTTTGCAGTAGGAAGGCCTCCAGTTCGTTCAGATCAACCGGTTTAGGAGATGCCATGGGGAGGGGGAGGGCACCTATCACCTCTTCCATAAAGATGTCCAGATCGTACAGGGGTTTAGCTCCGTCATAGAGTAACTTATTAGAACCGTAAGCTCTTCTGTCCAGGGGGCTAAAAGGAACTACCCACACGTCCTTTCCTTGATCTAAGGCCCAAGATGCGGTTATCAAAGCCCCCGATTTGGCGGGTGCCTGTACCACTACCACCACGTCCGAGAGGGCGCTTATTACCCTGTTGCGGGCCGGGAAGTTGCCTTGTAATGGTTTCGTTTTGAGAGGGAATTCGCTTAAGATCACTCCCCCCTTTTCTACCACGTTCGAAAAGAGGCCACGATTCTCTTTAGGATAGGTATAAGCGAAACCCGATCCCAATACCACGGCTGTACGGCCACTTTCAAGGGCACCTCTGTGAGCATGAGTATCTATACCGTAAGCCCCACCCGATACGACGACGACTCCTCTACGGGCCAGCTCCTTAGAGATGTTATAAGCCAAAGTTTTTGCATCTTCCGATGGGTATCTCGTACCCACCACAGCGACGGTTTTTCCATCAAGTATGCTTAAATCCCCTTTATAGTATATAACCACCGGAAGATTGGAGAAGGTTTGAAGCTTAGATGGAAAATCCTCATCTAAGAAGGTTTTTATCCGTATTCCCATCCGCTTTGCCTCTTCCAGTTCGCGTTCTCCTTCTTCGGCACTGGCTTGCAGAACGGCTTGAGTTCTTTTAGGGCCTAACAGCTTTAACAGTTCGGTACGGTTTTTCAAAGCCTCTCTAAAGCTTCCAAATTTATCGTACATAGTCCGTATCGTTCTTGGACCCACTCCCCTCAGAGAATTTAAGGATAGAAGGATCTCTCTTTCCAACGCGGCGTTATTTTAAAGATGAGTCTTCCTTTGGCTCTAAAATCCTGGCCACCCAGATGCTAATTTCGAAGAGGAGAATAAGGGGACCCGACATGAGCAATAGGCTGAACATATCCACCGTGGGAGATATTATAGCGGTAAGGACCACTATGGCGACGATAATTTCTCTCCTGCGGGCAGACAGGAAGGAGGATTTTACGATGTTTAACTTGGCAAGTATCCCCACGGCTACTGGTAGTTCAAAGACGACACCAAAAACCACTGTACTCCAAAACACAAAATCCAAATACTGGCTGGCATTCACCATGGTGGTGAAACCTTCCGAGAACGAGAGAAGAAACTGAACGGCACGGGGAACTATCACCAGGACCGATAGAGCTGCACCCAAGTAGAAGAGGAACACCGAGCTAATGAGTACCATGAGAGCGGCACGTTTTTCGTGGGGATACAGGGCCGGTTCAACGAACCGCCAAATTTCCCAAAGAAAGTAGGGAAAAGCTGCGAAAAGTGCCACTATGAAGGCTAACTTTAGACGGACGAAGAAAGGATCCTGAACCGAAAATAGATACAGCTTGCCCACGGGAGCCGCTATGAAATCGAGGATCTGCCTGTGAAAGAACCACATGACCCCCACCAACAACATATACAGGATTATAGCCCTTATCAAACGGTACCTAAGTTCCTCAAGGTGTGGGAGAAGTTCTTCCCATCGCCAGTTGTCCATCATTCCTCCATCAGAAGTTGCAGGATTTCCACAGCGTTGGTCGCTGCTCCTCGGCGGAGGTTATCAGCTACTACCCACGCACTTAAAAGCCGGGGATTATCGGGGTGGAATCTAAGACGACCTACGAATACTTCGTCCCTTCCCTCCACGTCCATGGGGGTAACATAGTCATCCTTGAGTAATACCACCGCTGGGGCCTTCTCCAAAACTCTGTAGACGTCCTCTATGGGAGGAGTGCTTCCAAGTAATATATGCACGGCCTCACTGTGGCCCACCTTAACGGGGACCCTAACCGCCGTAGGATTCACACGCAGTTTGGTATGGAGTATCTTTTGAGTTTCGTTGATCATCTTCCATTCTTCGGTGGAATAACCCTCCTTGAATCCACCGATTTGAGGTATGACGTTCCTATGGATTCGTTTGGCAAAGGGGGTATGATCGTAGAAACCTCCATCCTCTTCGGCCTCCAAGGCGAAAAGCCCCTTGTAGCCGGCTCCGGACACGGCTTGGAAGGTGACCACATCCACCGCTTCTATACCGAAAGCATCCAGGAGAGGTTTGAGGAATATTACCATCTGAATGGTCGAGCAGTTAGGGTTAGCAATGATACCCTGGTGATCTCTAATATCCTCCGGGTTTACGTGGGGGACGACCAAAGGCACTTTGGGATCCATACGAAAGGCAGAGGAGTTGTCTATAACGGTTGCCCCCTTGGATACGAAAGCAGGTGCATAGGTCAGGGAGGCTTCTGATCCTGCTGAAAAGAGGGCAAAATCCACCGCTGGTATCCCCTCGTCTATGGCTCGGACGGTGTACTTCCTTCCAAAAAAGAAGACGCTTTTACCGGTAGATCTTCGTGTCGCTATGGGAATCACGTCTATAGGGGTGTTGGGGGCAATCTTCTCCTCCAAAACTCGCAGCATCGTTCTTCCTACCAAACCAGTAGCTCCTACGACGGCAACTCTCAAAGTGTCCTATTCTACACCCGAAGATCCGATAAGGCCGAAACGATCTTCTGTAAATTTAAGCCACCGTTGCGTTTTAGTGGTTTCCCTTATGATGTGGGATGGATCCTCACAAGTTTGCCGTAGTTTTCTCGCTTGCTCAACGAGGGTGGTTTCACTTGGAGGCTAAATACCCTCACAGTGAAACCGATTCAGGTGTTATCACTCTTTTCGTTCCTCCAAGGAGTGGGGTAAGTGGAGATCGGGATAATCGGGGACCATGCTATACGAGTAGAGCACTATCCCCGGCTGTGGTACCATGCTCATCTGGATCCGAAATTTCGGGGTCGGGTTTCACCTTAAAGGTGGGCAAGGGGGAGGTTCCATATCCTTATACGATGGTAACCTCCCCAATACCCAAACTCGTAGATTGCCCCTCGCACTCCCCCGAATCTAAGTTTTAGCGCTTTATCACCTTTTTGAGTCTTCCTCCTTCCTTGATAAAGTACACACGCCCTGGTTCCATCCTGTCTATACGTCGGCCATCTACCGTGTAGATCACCCTCTCGGATAGGTTATTATCCTTTCTCTCCGATACAGCCAAGTCATCCTCTTGGCCTATATAGTCGCAGTTTGCGGCTATCCATATGCTGTCCAGCATGGGAGCGTTATTCTCCGGCAACCCGGTGCGCACAAATTCAACCCTATATTGCACGTAGTTGTCGCCCGAAGGTCGTAGCCCCAAGCCTATCAAGCTAGTACCGGATGTCACTGGCCCGACCCATGGAGCTGTGGCAATATCGGAGGCTGTTCCTCCCCAACGCACATATACGTTCATCTCCCAGTTGGAGGGTACGCAACCGACATAATAGAGGGTGTCCAAAGCGCAAGAGCCTATGGGTACTTCCAAAATAGAAGAGGTTAAACTGGCGTGGGAGGCGTAGCGTGTTACGGTTCGGTTCTTTAACATGTAATGGCCTAAGGCATACGTGTATCCGCTTCCAGGATCGTAGGTCAAGTTGGTAAAGATTATATCCTGTTGTATATCAAAACAGCCTTCACTCTCCACGTTAGCAAAATATAGATTATGGATGTTCCATTTATTAGAGGAGCTTCCACTTAGAGTGTAGCGCGTGTAGGAGGGTCCCACATACACGTCCACTACATACAAGGCACCTAAGAAATCGGTATTGCCATCAGCGTTAAAGTCTCCGGCCGAAAGTCCATCGTACGGTACACCGCTGGCCACGTTAACCCTCGTAAAGGAAAAACCACCATCGTTTCGCCTATAGGAGAGATAGTAGCCGCTTTGATAGGGAGCATAGACTATATCCACATCCCCGTCTCCATCCACATCTATGGGCCAGGCTCCATCGGCATTATCCGAACTACCTCCGAAGTAGTTGGATAGTGTGAAACTGCCACCGCTGTTTCTGAAAACCATAACAGGCCAGTAGCTGGTGAGTATGTCCAAGCGACCATCGCCGTTGAAATCGGTTAAATATATTCTCATAGCCTTGTGGTTGTCGTCATAGCTGTTGTATATCAGAATAGGCGTCCAGGTGCCCCCGCCGTCGTTCCGGAAAAGGTATACGTCTCCACCTCCACCTCCGGCACCGGGGCCACATCCGTTCGTGGCCACTATATCTACGTCGCCATCTCCATCAACATCTCCTGCGTCGGCGTAGGAGATGTAGGTGCCGCACCATGCCGAAGATAGAGAGTTTACCACCTGCTCACGGGTGAAGCTCAACGATCCGGTCTGATAGTAGACGTACAGACCGTTTTGCATGGGAGCCACGATGTCGGGTCTTCCGTCCAGATCAACATCCTTTACCCACACAGGCCAGGAATAAGAGTTACCGAAGGAAGAAACGTCCTCTATCTCCAAGGGGGTAAAGTTACCAAGACCGTCGTTTAGGTATATGGTCAGGCGAGTGTACCCTCTGTAGCCAACGAGGTCGTAGTCGCCGTCGCCGTCCATATCTGCTGGGAACACGTTGCCATACCTACCGGGCGTGGTTACCTCCACCGTATCCAATATCCAGTTGCTCCAGTCATAGGCCGTTGCTACGGGATTTATTTGACCCCGCATTCCCCACGCCACCGAATCCTGCGAGCAGAACTGGGTTCCCCAGGAGGATACCACACCGCACACGCCATCGCCTCCGTGCCAACTTCCCTGGCTCCAGGTTTGGGCCGAAAGACCCCTGCTTAAAAACAGCAAAAAGATGATCACTTTACCCATACGCTTCCACATAGGGGGATATTATAAAGCAAACATCGAATACCGAGATGTGTGGTCCTCTACGTAGGATTTCAAGGGTATAATCTCCATCTATGTTGAGCCTCGTCATCTTCTTTCCGTTGGTGGCGGCTATACCGCTTTTCTTCCTTAATCCAGAGTGGAGAAAGACCTATTGGGTTTATGCGACATTCGTAAGCTTTGTGGAATTCCTGTTCTCGCTGGTCCTCTTGTTCGGTTTTGACTTTACGAGAGCAGGGGAGTTCCAGTTCGTGGAAAGATACGTACTGTTAGGGCTCGAAAGTGCGCCCTACTACGTGGGCATAGACGGTTTGGCCTTAATACTTATACTGCTGACCACCTTTTTAACCTTTTTAGGTATAGTTTCCTCCTATAACTACATAAGAGAAAAAGTCCAGGCCTATGTTATCACCATGCTAATGCTGGAAACCGCCATGATAGGCGTTTTCGCTTCCCTCAATCTCGTCCAGTTCTTCATCTTCTGGGAGGCCCAACTGATACCCATGTTCATACTCATAGCGCTGTGGGGTCATGAGAATCGCGTATATGCGGCCTTCAAGTTCTTGATCTACACGGCTGTAGGCTCCGTTCCTATGTTAGCGGCCATCATCTGGATATACCTCAACTATGGGACGTTTGACTATCCCCTTCTGGCCCAAGTCCTGCCGGAGGCGGCTATCGATGCTCAAAAACTCCTCTTCCTAGCCTTCTCTCTCGGTTTTATGATAAAAGTGCCCATGTTCCCTTTCCATACTTGGTTGCCGGATGCTCACGTTGAGGCACCCACGGCCGGCTCCGTTATACTGGCCGGTATCCTGTTAAAAATGGGAACTTTCGGATTCCTGCGTTATTCCCTACCCCTCTTTCCTATGGGGTTTGAAGCTTTCCGTGGTCTCATAGCCGCCCTGGCTATAATTGGTATCATCTACGGTGGCCTCATGGCATGGGTTCAGTCCGACATGAAGAAACTGGTGGCTTACTCCTCCGTCGCCCATATGGGGTTCGCTATGCTCGGTATAGCTTCCGGGAACCCTATAGGTATCCAGGGGGCTATCCTGGTCATGATCAGCCACGGTTTGACGACGGGTGCCCTGTTCTTTATTGTGGGTATGCTTTATGAACGTAGGCATACTCGTTTGATAAGGGATTACTCCGGTATAGCCAATAAGGTACCTAACCTTTCCACTTTCTTCGGATTCATGGCTTTAGCCTCTATAGGGTTGCCAGGACTCTCCGGTTTCGTAGGGGAGTTCCTCAGTATGATAGGAGCCTACAAAGCCAATCCTCTGTGGGGTTATTTGGCCGTTCCCGGTGTGATAGTGGCTGCTATGTATATGCTCTCCTTGATAAAGAGAGTGGTCTTTGGAAAACTCGATGAGGAGAGTGCCAAAATGCCCGATCTTTCCTTTAGAGAGGCTCTTATACTTCTATCTTTGGCCGTCTTTGTGGTTTGGATAGGCATTTATCCGTCGCCATTTTTGAGTTTCACGGATCAGGTTTCCAACCTGATCGCGACCCTCCTTAAGTAACCGATGCGTTCGGAGGGAAATCCTCCTATCCTCTTGGTCTTATCCGCTCCATCGGGAGCAGGTAAGACGACCATAGCGAGGGAACTGGTGCGCAAGTATGGCTTCGTACATGTTGTAACTGCAACCACCCGCCCCCCAAGACCCGGCGAGAGAGATGGAGTTGATTATCTATTTGTGGATGAGAATACCTTCCGAAACTGGATTGAGGAAGGTCAGCTGTTCGAGTGGGTGGAGATATACGGTTACCTCTACGGGATACCCAAGAAACATCTCCTCAAACCTCTTACAGAGGGAAAGGATGTGGTCCTCACTGTAGATGTACGAGGAAAAAGGAGTATAGAGAAGGTCTTTAGGAACGATCCCAGAGTCAGGTTTTTAACCGTCTTTCTCCTACCCCCATCGTTGGATGTCTTAAAGGAACGTCTTCTAAAGAGAGGAGATCCACCTGAAAAAATACGGGAGAGGCTGGAAAAAGCAAGGGATGAACTATCATACGCAAAGGAGTACGACTACGTAATAACGAATGATGACCTTACCCAAACCGTTCGCCGTATAGCCCAAATAGCCGGCAGAGGATGAGATTCAAGGAATCCTTGGAGAGGGTGGATCGTCTGATAGGTGAAGGTAACTACGATGCCGCTTTAGATCTTTTGGATGACCTTTTGAAACATCCTTGGGATGATACACTGTTGCCATCGGCATTATGGCGCAGGGGGTGGATACTTTACCTGAAGGGCAAACTCCACGAAGCCGCGCAGGATTTTGAGGAAGCCGTTAGAATGATGGAGGATCTTCCACCGAACTTTACCTTGGCCTTCGTACTTTCCACTTCGGGCATAGTACATCATACCCTAAGAGAGTTTGAAAATGCTCTCCACTACCACGAAAGAGCCCTGCGAATTCTGGAAGAACTTTACGCCACAACTAACGGTGATCCCTATACTCTTTTAAAAAACTTGGCCCAAGAGTATAACAATAGGGCCAACACCCTGGTGGGCCTTGGAAGGCTTGACGAGGCTTTGCAGGATTACGACACGGCACTACATCTAGCTGAAAGGCTTCTTGAGAGGGATCCCAAGGACATTAAAATCCTGCATCTCATCGCCAACCTCCACTACAACGTAGGTTCCATTTACTATTACACGAACGATATACAAAGAGCGTGTCACCACTTCAAAGTTGCCTTTGAAAACTACCGTCGTCTCTGCAACCGTACGCGGAGAACCTCCTACTGTGATCCCATGAGGAAGCTTGAGAAGTCACTACAAAGGGGCTGCATCCTACGGGACACTTAGTCTAAAAAGGCTGTCGGGTATAGAAACGTTTACGGCGATATTGGAAAAACGTATATCCACGTAGTTGTTTTCGTTGTAGGCGACTATCCTGACAGGCAGGAGATCCTTTCGTAGGAAAACGAGGAGAGAGTCATAACCGGTACGATCCGTGGTGATCTTCAAAACGTATCCTTCGGAGGATTTACGTTCCTCCACGTTCAGGGAGGAGTAATCTCCCATGAGGAGGGATTTGAGATCGTAAGGAACCGGCTGGGAGTATATCTCACCCTCATACTTTACCCACGAGCTGTCTCCTCTGGCCACTATTATGTACTCCGTGGGGCGTGTTAGCTCCCAGCGAAAGAGGGAAGGTTTTTTAAGATAAACCCGCCCATAATACCTCTCCACGTTGCCGAACTTAACCTCCTGTACTATATCCGCACGAAAAGTATGGAGGGTGTCGTACAGAGCTTTTATACGATCAACCAGTCCACTTGCAAGAATCCAAAACATATCTCACCTGACCAAGAAGCGATATATACCACCTTCGTACTTCAGAAAGTACGCGCCCGGAGGAAGTGATACGTTAACGGAGGTTCCCCTTGCTACAAGACGACCATCGGCGGAGAATAACGATATACTCCGCTCGGCGAAGATCTCAAGTTTTCTACCCGAGAGGGATACCTTTAACCCCTTGGTTATTTGGGGAGTTGCCGTAGGGGTGGGTGTGGCTAAAAGGGCCAGGTACGCGTTGACCAAACCATACCCGTAGAAGTAATCCTTCCCATATTCACCCATATCTATGGCGGTGGCGTCCAAGATAGCGCGCACGGTGTCGGCCGAGAGGTTGGGGTTACGAGAAAAGATTAGAGCCGCTACACCGCTAACGTGGGGTGTAGCCATGGAGGTGCCGTCAGCGTAGGCATAGGCATCCGTGAAAGGTACCGTAGAGGCGATCATACTTCCAGGGGCTACCAGCTCAAGTTCCACACCGTAATTGCTGAAGCTGGCCCTTTGGCCTAAAGTGTCTATAGCACCCACTGCCAAGGCCTCTGGGAAGGCTGCAGGATAGTATACGCCGTTCATCCCATCGTTTCCAGAAGCGGCAACTATGAGTACGCCTCCGCTGACACTATCAGTGGCAAATCGAAGTGCCGATTGGATCTCAGAGGAAGGAGATGAAGACCCCAAACTCATGTTTATAACCTTAGCACCGTTGGTAGCGCACCATCTGACACAGGCCGCTATATCCTCACTGGTACCCGACCCTCCCGCCAAGGCTCTACACGAAAGGATACCCACCTGTGAGACACCCGCTACACCCACACCGTTGTTGAGAACCGCCCCTATGGTGCCGGCCACATGGGTGCCGTGCATCTCGGAGGCATCCGCCGGATAGGGATCGGAGTCAAGATCCACCATATCGTAACCTCCGGCGTAGTTCCCGCTAAGATCCTCGTGGTTGTAGTCCATTCCCTCATCTACCACGCAAACCTTGACAGAGGAGTTTCCACGAATTATATCCCAAGCCTTATCCGCGTATATGGCCCACATCCCCCAGAGGTGAGCGCCGAACAGCGGATCGTTGGGCCAAAAGGTTGTTCTATAGATGAGCATAGGTTCGGCGTACACGACTCTAACGTCCAAGTTTAAGCTGCTTAAAAGTTCCTTAGCAGAAGCAACGCTTCTTTTACTCTCCGGAAGTTCTACGACCCACGAATCCGAGAACTTTGCCTTGCGATACGTGAGATCTCCCAAAACCTCCGATGGGGAAATACCCTCCTTTAGTCGCACGACGATGCGCTTACCGTCCCAACTGGACCAGTATTCCTTGGAATCGTAACGTGAGAGATACCAGACTTTGAGGGATGGCGTTGCGTGTTTCTTCCCAGAGATCTTTAAACGTATCTCCTCTATACGGTCCCATCCGGGAACTGAGCCTATAGGAGGACGAAATAGTGCTATGATAAACGTCATCTCAACCCCCTTAAGTAGGCTCTCACCCAGTAGCGCTTCGTAGCTACGAGGGAGGAATTACCCAGAACCACGTAGTAGGTACCGGAATCCAGGACAGGTTGATACGAAACCGTAACCTCTGCCTCCCGATAATCATGAAGAGTGGCCGTATCTCCCATGAGCCACATGGCGTAGTTAAGGCTATCAGCCCAAAAGGCGTAACTTATATCACCATCGCCTGCCCGTACTCTAGCCTCGAAGTGGAGAGTGTCACCCTGCCGGGCTTTGAACTTTAGACGGAAGTGGTAGGTTGGGCCCACGTCGTAGTAACCGTGGAAAAGATCCACGTTCGTTGGGGTACCGCTACCACCACCCCCGTCGTCTTTCTCCTCATCCTGGAACAGCAGGCACCCCGAAAAGAGTAGGGTACCTATCAACAGTGACAGAATCTTCCTCATCCGAATGAATTTTACGGTGGGATTGCCCATGGGATGCAAGAGGGTCGCCTGAACTTCCGATTCCACCCTTAAAATCACCGTATCAAAAGGAGGTAGAAGATGGACAGAAACGAGATTCTTGCCAAGATACGTGATATAGTGGTGGAGGAGCTGGGCGTTACGCCCGACAAGGTCACCGAAAACGCTCGCTTCATAGAGGATTTAGGCGCCGATTCCATAGCGGTGATGGAGTTGGTTATGAAGATGGAGGAGGAGTTTGGCCTGAGCATACCCGACGAGGACATAGAGAAGTTGCGCACCGTCGGTGACGTTGTAGAGTACGTTCTTTCAAAATCGTGAAAAAGGTAGTTATAACCGGGTTGGGGGCTGTAACCTCCTTGGGGGAGGACGTCCCCACCCTCTGGAGAAATCTCGTTGAGGGTAGAAGCGGGATCTTCCGTATAGAGCGTTTTGATCCGAGCGGCTTTCGTACGCAGATAGCTGGAGAGATAAAGGAGTTTGATCCGTCTAAACGTTTTCCGAAGGGGAAGGTGGGTGGTGTTCCCTTGCGTAAGTTGGATAGATTCCTGCTTTATGCCCTTTGGGCCACCGAGGAGGCCCTCAACGATAGTGGTCTTTTAGATGGAAGGGTGGATCCAGACCGTGTGGGGGTGATAATAGCATCCGGAATAGGTGGAGTGGAAACCTTAGAAAGGGAGGTTATAACCGGCTATACCCGTGGATACAATCGGATAAGTCCTTATCTTGTACCCATGATGATACCCGATATGGCCTCTGGCCTAGTGGCTATAGAGTACAACTTTAAGGGCCCTAACTATACAGTAGTCTCCGCCTGCGCATCCTCTGCCAACGCTTTGGGGGACGCCTTGCGCCTTATAAGGTACGGGGATGCTGACATCATGGTAGTCGGGGGTGCCGAAGCCCCCATAATAAAGACAGCCCTGGCCGGTTTTTCTTCCATGAGAGCGTTATCCACCCGTAACGATGAACCGGAAAAGGCTTCACGACCTTTCGATGCCGAAAGAGATGGCTTCGTCATGGCGGAGGGAGCTGCAGTTTTGGTGCTGGAAGAGTACGAACATGCCAAGAAACGCGGCGCGAAGATCTACGCCGAGTTAGCTGGCTACGGTGCTACCGCCGATGCCTATCACATAACGGCTCCCTGTGTAGATGGGGAAGGGGCAGTAAAGGCTATGCTCCGAGCCTTGGAGGATGCTAGCGTCTTACCTGAAGATGTGGACTACATCAACGCCCACGGAACCAGCACTAAGCTCAACGATGTGGCCGAAACCAGGGCAATAAAGGCTGTTTTTAAAGATCATGCTTACCGTATAGGTGTAAGCTCTACCAAGTCCATGACTGGGCACCTTCTGGGAGGAGCTGGAGCCCTGGAAGCCTTGGCCACAGTCAAAACCATAGAAACGGGTGTGATCCCTCCCACCATAAACTATGAACATCCAGATCCAGAGTGTGATCTGGATTACGTACCCAACGAGGCACGGGAGATGGAGGTTAGGGTAGCTCTCTCCAACTCCTTCGGATTCGGTGGTCATAACGCTGTTCTAGCCTTTCGCAAGATTTAGAAGTTCAGATCACCTCCCGTATCCTCTTCTCAACCCTTCCTACGACACCACGGTTTTTTTCGTAAAATTCCCGTGCGAGTTTTCCCAAATGTAACGCCTCATCCGGAAAAGCAAGGAGAGCCATGAGTGATTGGGCCAGTTCCTCGTAACTTCTTACGGGTAAAACGGCTCCTATTTGCACCATATCCCTCACGTAAGGTTGCCTATAGAAATACACACCGCTGACTATGGGTTTCCCCCAGAAAGCTGGTTCTATAAAGGAATGACCACCGTAAGGTCTTAAGGTGCCGCCCACGAACACCACCGAGGCAAACCGATATAGGCTCCATAGATCCCCTATGGTATCCACGACCAGTACATCGGTGTCGTCGGGGTCGGTCAGGTAGGAGACGCTAAAGTTTCTGCGTCTGAAGGCTGCCGAGATGGATCCTACGTTCTCCAGGTGACGTGGAGCTACGATTAGCCTAACGTTGAAGACGCGACGTACCATCGCGTAGGCCTCGGCTACGTCCCCCACCTCTCTACCTCTGATATTGGCGAAGAGTAACGCTCCCTCCGGTTTGAAGGGGTGCAGATTTAATTCTTTGAGGGGACGCTCAACCGCATCGAATTTCAGATTACCTACGACTTCAACTTCAGGAGCCCCTAACCTTTTGAATCTAACGGCATCTTCACGGCTTTGTGCTAAAACTAACTTGAGTTTGGAAAACACCTTCTTAAAGAAGGGTAGTCTAGAGTACCAAAAGGCGGCTTTGTCACCTAGGGTGGCGTTGGCTATAACCACTGGGATCTCTAAGCGGTGAGCTTCCAATATAAGGTTAGGCCAAATCTCCGTTTCCACTATTACCAAGGCTCTTTTGCCATAAAGGAGACGTCTCAAACAACGGGGGGAATCCAACGGGAACCTTACCACCCGAAGCCCCAAAGAGGAAGCGTAGCTATACCCGTTGGATGTGAACACCGAAAGCACAGGATCTTCAAAACGGCGCATAAGGGGAAGAGCCGCGTTCACTTCACCTACGGAGGAGGCGTGGAACAGAAATTCTCCACCCAAAACTTGGCACCTTACAGGTAATAGGTTGGTCAGAATCCTATACGCGAGCAGCAACTTTTAAATTCTATGGACGTGATGAGAGGGCCTCTTTCAAAATACGGTTAAAGTCCCTTAGGTACATCTTGGCCACGGAGGGAGAGAAGAAGATAACGACGTTTTCATCATTACGTTTGCGAGCCGAATTGGAAAAGTTATAGGATCCGGTGATCACGATGGAGTCATCTAAGATGATGTATTTGTTGTGCATTATATAAGGGTTCCCATCAGGGTAGACCGCAACTCCACCGCGCTTGAGTCGCCTGTACTCGGATCCCTTGTTCTTTAAGCCTCGTTCCTCAATCACTCCCACGACTTCAACTCCTCTCTTTCGGGCTTTAACCATGGATCTCCCTATATCGTCATCGGTAAAGGAAAAGGCGGCAAATCTTACACTCCTTTTGGCCCCGTTTATCAACGAAACTATACGACGGGCAATACTGTCTTCCGGCGCGAAGTAGTTCTCTATATACATGCCAGGCAGCCTAAAGCAGCAATGAGTATTTTGAGGAGATTCGGGACCGAAGAGATGTTCTTTAAACATCTCCTGGAACTCCCTCTCGTAGTTCTCAGCTACCTGGGGAGAGTATATCACGAAGGCATTGTTGTCGTTCTTGCGCACTGAACTCTCTTTAAAGTTCATAGAACCAGACCAGACCGCCTTGCCATCTACTATAACGAACTTGTTGTGCATGAAGGGACGGCGATCGTCGAACACCACTGGTACGCCGCTGGCTTTGAGTTTTTTAGCAGCCCACTCTCTCTTCATACGATCATCCATAACCACGGCCACCTCTACCCCCTTTTCGTGAGCTTTCAAAAGAGCATCAACCACACTCTCCAGTTCTAATTCAAAGATGGCCATGTGCACGTACCTTTTTGCCGAGTTTATAAACCTCACCAACTCGGTTTCGGGGTCGTCCGTAGAGCGCGTGAAGAAAACCTCTACAACACGATTGGCTTCCGCTTTACCTTCCTCCTTAGACCTAGGAAGGTTCCTAAGGAGGAAATACATCGCTACAGCTATCAAAAGAAGAATAGGCCAAACCTTCCTCACGAGAATGGATTCTACAGCCTTAAAATGAAATATGACACTTCTTTTGGGTGTCTTTCTGCAGGTAAGTAACGTGGATGTTTTTTCAAATTACCTTCTGTTGGCAGCCGATGGGAAAGTTCTGGTTATGCTCATAGGAGAAAGTGAAGCTTTCTCCATAGGTTTGGCCTTACGAGGGATACGTTTCTCAAGGCCCTTAACTCACGATCTCATGATTCGGATGATGGAAATAGCGAATATAAAACCGGAGAAGGTTGAGATCTACGCCGTTAAGGATGGAGCATACCTCGCGCGTATGTACTTTACCAAACAGCATTTTCTTTGGTTTAAACAGCGGGTCGTTCTTGACAGCAGGCCATCGGATGCAGTAGCTCTGGCTTTAAAGTTGGGGATTCCTATATACGTGGCTGATACCCTCATGAGGACGCCAGAAGAACTCTTTAGGATGGAGGGGGACTCTCTAAGGATACCACCCGGAGGCATAGAAGGATGAACTTGCCTTACCTGAAGGAGTTCTTAGAACATCTCAAGGCCATGGGAAGATCTCCCAATACCGTTGAATCCTACAAAGTAGATCTAAAGCAGTTTGCCGCTTTTTGTAAGGACGTCGCCAAAGATCCCCTCTCCATGGATAAAAACACCTTAAGGCGTTTTCCCCTCTATCTAAAAGATGCAGGTCTCTCACCCACTTCAATAGCCCGAAAATTGACTTCGGTAAGATCTTACTATAGATTTCTGCGCAAGAGAAGATACATCGATCACAATCCTTCTTCGGTTCTCGTGACACCCAAGCTTCCTAAGAAGCTTCCCAGGCCTGTAGATAGGGAGAACATGCTCCACATGATCCTGGCTTGGAAACCCGAAGATGAAGAAGAGATGTTGGCCAAAGATTTAATACTTCTCCTTTACGCTACAGGCATGCGTATAAGCGAGCTTCTAAACCTTAGGTCGGAGGATGTGGACCTGGCCAACGGTGTATTGAGGGTTAAAGGTAAAGGAGGCAAGCACAGAAATCTTCCCATACTTCCTTACGTGGAGAAGGTTTTAAGGCGCCGTACGAGGGACGGAGATAGGCTTTTCAGTATATCCCGATTTAAAGCCTATCGTCTGGTCAAAAAGTCTTTTGAGAAGGTCGCAGGCGTATTCGGTGTCCATCCTCATACTCTTCGTCATACCTTCGCTACACACCTTTTAGAGGGTGGAGCGGATCTGCGTAGTGTTCAGGAGCTCCTGGGTCACGTGTCCATAGGGACGACCCAGAGATACACCAAGGTGTCGTTGAGACGCATGAAAGAGATTTACGATGAAGTTTGGGAAGATCATCCATAACTTATATCTACCGTATAATAGAAGGGTATGCTTTCGTTGAGCCTGAAGGATGCACAAAAACTGAACCCAGAGGAGGTAACCTGGGCCTTAGCCTTTACTAACATCGTATCCGACATAGACAACATCCTCAACCTTCCCTTTCCAACCTTCGGTATAACCTCTCACGGAGGAGTCTTCACAAACTGGGGATACCTGCCCGGCACCTACCTTCTGGTGGCCTTAAAGGATGACGATGTCGGGGCGAAAACCTACTTCGTTGAGGGGAGTGTGTATGAGATCGAAGATCTCACCCAAGAGGTTGCCCAAAGGATAAAGCGAGAGGTCAAAAAACCTGACATGCTTATGATCTTTCCCACTTTGGGTTTAGAGGAGAGAGTAGTGCGCACTCTGGATAAGGAGTTCAACTCGAAGGTGAGGATATTCGGAGGTACGGCCGCTGACAACGACTTCTCTGGCGACTGGTGGATCTTTGCGAACGGTCAAAAGACCTCCTCTGGTGCTGTGATCGTAGCTTTCAGATCCAACTCTCCCATACTCTCTACTTTTCACGCCGGTTACATCTTAACTAAAAACTCCGGTATAGTTACCAGGGCTACTCACCCCGAAAGTGGCGGTACCCACATATACGAGATAGATGGAAAACCCGCTACGGAAGTTTACGCTTCTTGGCTCAAAGAAAGGGGGTTCGACATCGAGGAGGTTATAGCCAAGGGAGGTATCATACCGTTTGAAGTAGCGGGTTTGAACCCGATAGCGAGGAAGTTTGGTAGAGACATAGTGGTCTCTCACGTATTCGAAGTTCTACCCAAAGAGAACGCCCTCTTGATCCTTTCGTATATAGAGGAAGGGGAGATGGTATATCATGCGACTGCCACCGACAGCTTTTTGGTCTCACGCACAGCCGTCACAGTGAAGAAAAGCTTGGAAGATTATTTAGAGGTTATGGGGGGGATACTGGTATATTGTGCCGGCTGTATAGTCCCCATTAAAGATAGGCTCAACGAGATTGCCAAGATTTATCGTCGTATGGTTAAGAACGCTCCCTTCGTGGGAGCAGCCACTTACGGCGAGCAGGGGAGTTTGATAGTGGGGGGTAGAATAATGAACTTTCACGCCAACCAGATGATCCACACTGTGCTCTTTACAAAAAGGAGGCGTTAAAATGGCTGTGGGGGGTAACGTTAGGGATGTGGAATTGGGAAGCCTGATAAAAGGGTTCTCGTTGAAGGACAGTGTTTTAAGGATAGATTGTCCGAAGATGGATGCTCCCCTTGTGATCTTCATCAAGGATAGACAGGTGGTTTCTGTTTTCTACCGAGATATTCCTGTAAAGAACCTGCTCGAGATGTTGGATATTCTCACGCTCGCCTTTTACTGTGAAGATGCCACTTTTTCCCTGGAGGCTCCAGATTACGAGAACCCTTCGGTAAGAGAGGGTTTCAAAGAGAGTTTTTTCATGGATCCCCAGCACCTGGTTATATGGGTGGCATCCTTCAAAGACGAGTTGAGTAAGGTTTCGGAGGATCTCCTTGGAAGCCTCAAAAATAAACGGATAAGAATGCTACCGGAGAAGGCCAAAGATGTCAAGGGTGACTTGGAAGCCTCCTTCCTGCTTATGGCCGTGGCTCCCCTGATGAGGGGTACCACACTTGAGGAACTCTATTCCCAGCTGCCCATATCTGAGAGGTCAGTTAATCTTTTCGTGGAGAAACTGTTGAAGATGGGAGTTCTGGTCGTGGATGAGGGAGAGATAAAGGAAAGCAGGGGTGAGGTGGTAGTACTCATGGAAGGTCTTGATCCGGATTTGGAGAAAACCGTGTTTGAAAGCCTAAAGGGTATGGGTCTTTCACCTAAGAAGGTCAGCAGAAAGAGGAAACTCCCCAACGCCGATCTCTATATCGTGGATATAGGTGGTAAAGGTTTTCTGTGGGCCAACTCTGTATACGGTACCCGTGCCGATCGTACCATCCTAATAGGAAGCGAAGATATAAGACCCTCCCGTTTCCTATATCTCAAAAAACCTGTGAGCGTTTCAGATCTTTCCAAAGCCATAGGGACTCTCCTACTCACTCATCCTTGAGAGGTCTCCTCATCAGTTCCTCCAAAGCCTGCAAAGGAGAGATCTCGCCTTCTATTATTTTAACGACCGCCTCCGTTATCGGCACCTCGACGTTTAGACGTTTGGCTTCATTGAAAACGAGGGGGGCTGTCCGTACTCCCTCGGCTACCATCTTCATATCATCCAATATCGTGTCTATACTTTCTCCCTTGCCCAAGCGTTCCCCGACGTATCTGTTTCGGGAGTTTTTAGAGAAGCTGGTAGTTATCATGTCTCCCATACCCGCAAGACCGAAGAAGGTATCCTTTTGAGCTCCCAAGGCCACACCAAACCTGACCATCTCTCTTAAACCTCTCGTTAGAAGAGCACCTTTTGAGTTAGTTGCAAACCCTAAACCATCACTTATGCCGGCGGCTATGGCTATCACGTTCTTTAGCGCTCCCCCTAACTCCACCCCTAAAACGTCCCTTTGGCGATAAACTCTAAAGTTCCCTCCGGAGAAAATGCGTTGGATCTCAAAGGCAAAGTTTATATCCTCACTCGCTACCACAACGGACGTGGGAATACCTCTGACCACCTCAAGGGCTATGGAAGGACCACTTAAAACCGCATAAACTGTCGATGGTAACATCTCTTTAACGGCCATAGATACCGTTTTTATACCGTCACCGACGAATCCTTTCACAGCGCTGACCAGATAACGGGGTCTAACTTCTTCCCTCAAGCGTTGTAACATCTCCTCCACTGCACCAGATTTTACGACCAGAACATGGAAATCCAATCCTTCCAGATCCCTTAGAACATACGTATAAGAGATTTTTGGATTTAGCTGAACTCCTGGAAGTCGCTCGTCATCCCTGTGGAAACGCTTAAGGTTCTCTATACGGTCGGCTCTCCTGTCCCAAACCAAAACCTCATGGCCATTCTCCGTTAGAAGATGAGCCAGAGCTAGACCCCAAGCCCCACCGCCGATAACACCTACTGCCCGCTTCTGAAATCCTGCCATATCCGTATGTACCAGTACTCTCCCTTTTTAACGAACGTAAAAACGGATCGTCCTGTAGCCTCTCCGCCACCTTCGTATGGAGGATCTATCCGTAAGTAATAGTCCCATATCCAAGTGGCACGGTTACTATCCTCCTGGAGAGGCGCTCCGTTGGTCAGGTTTAAAACGATCTCGTCGGCGTAGCTAAATATCTGTTGGGCAGAAAGGATCTCTTCGTTGTATCCCCAGGCTAAACTATCTATACCCCACTTATCGCGCAGGATGTCCCGTATATCGCTCTGCGAAGGGTCGAAGTAGAAAACGAAGCTATCCCTATCAAGGCACCTTCCGTATGCCTCCAGATCCTTAGACGTATAGGCAACTTCCAAATTTTTCACCACATATTCGGGTTTGACGGGGGGGTAGTACTTCCCCCCCTCGTCGTAAGTCTTGGGTAGGAAGACATTTTCGCAACCCAAAAGCGATAGAAGAAGCGGTATCAGTCGGGTATTACGGATACGTACTTCCTCCCCTTCCGCTCATGAAATTTGACGACTCCATCAACGGTGGCGTATATGGTAAAATCAGATCCCATCGCCACACCCCATCCGGGATGTATGCGGGTTCCACGCTGGCGCACTATTATCTGCCCTTTCTGTACGAACTGACCTCCGTACCTCTTTACCCCCAAATATTTGGGGTTGCTATCCCTTCCATTCTTAGTAGAACCACCTGCTTTCTTGCTTGCCATAGTTTTATATTCTACCCCTGAACGATCTTCGACGTCAGATGACCTTCAACTCCCTGCCCACCTTCACGAACTTCTCCACGGCGAAGTCAAGGTCGTCCTTGGTATGTATAGCCGAGATCATAACGCGCAGGCGCGCCGTTCCTTTCGGGACGGTCGGATAGACTATGGCCTGAACGAATATCCCCTCGTCAAACAGTCGCTTGCTAAACTCCTGCGCCACGGGCTCGTCCCCTA
>JAADCS010000044.1 GCA_013154295.1 Thermotogae bacterium | reverse complement strand
GAGTTTTGAAAGGTATTACCCATTATGAGTTTCAGCGACGATTACGATTATTAAATAGAAGGGCCCTTTATCGCAACCCTCTCTTGGCTGCTTAACACGCAACTACTGGTTCCATACACATTCATAGGATCGTCGCCCAGCGCACTTTGGACGTTGCCGAAAATATTTTTCAATTGAAACGAACCCATCAACTGTACAATTGCCACCTATGAATGAAGTTAAGGATAACTACAGGGCCGACTCCATACGGGTTCTAAAAGGCCTTGAGGGAGTCAGACGACGGCCCGCCATGTACATTGGAGATACCGGGCGACGAGGCTTCCATCACCTTCTCCTTGAGATTCTTGACAACTCCGTAGATGAGGCTTTAGCTGGTTATGCCAAAAACATAACCGTCACCCTCTACGACGATGGCTCCGTATCCGTTGAGGACGACGGCCGTGGTATACCCACGGATCCACACCCGGAGTTAGGTATAAGCGGCGTTGAGGTGGTCTTCACGGTTCTGCACGCTGGAGGGAAGTTTGATAGAAAGGCCTATCAGGTTTCGGGAGGTTTGCATGGTGTAGGTGCATCGGTGGTAAACGCTCTCTCGGAATGGACGGAAGTCATGGTCAAGAGGGATGGAAAAATCTGGAGAGCGAAATTCAGTAGAGGTGAAGTGGTTGAACCGTTAAAAGTAATAGGCGAAACTGACGAAACCGGCACCTTCGTCAGATTCAAACCCGACCCCGAAATTTTCGGGCACCAAAAGTGGGACAAGGAGTTCATAAAGACCCGTTTAAGAGAACTTTCTTACCTAGTATCCGGAGTAAAATTCAGATTTGTGGACGTCGTAAGTGGCGAAGTCCAGGAGTTTGAAAGCGGAGGTTTAGTGGACTTTCTACTTTACGTGGACGAAGGAAACACTCCCCTCTTTTCTCCGCCTTTCTACGTTAAAAAAAGGGAAGGCGATTACGAGCTGGAGCTAGCCTTACATTACACCCAAACCGACGATGAGCGGATAATATCCTTTGTCAACACCATCCAGACCACCGAAGGTGGAACCCACGTGACCGGTCTTAGGGCAGCTCTCACCAAGGTCATAAACGAGTACGCCCAGGCTCATAATATGCTCAAGGATTTAAAAGGTAAGTCACTATCCGGAGAAGATGTCAGAGAGGGACTAACTGCCATACTCCACGTTAAACTTCCCGAACCCCAGTTTGAGGGGCAGACAAAAACCAAGCTCGGCACCGCCGCTGCCCGTACTTTCGTTGAAAGCGTAGTGGCTCAAGAGCTCCGGCGATTCCTTGAAGAGAATCCTAAGGCAGCTCAAGCTATAATCCAAAAGGCCATTTTGGCCGCTAAATCGAGAGCAGCTGCGAGAAAGGCCCGTGAGCTGGTAAAGCGCAAAAACTTCTTGGAGTCCGACACTCTTCCCGGCAAGCTGGCCGACTGTATAACCAAGGATTCGAATGAGGCCGAACTCTTTATCGTGGAGGGTGACTCGGCTGGCGGGTCGGCCAAGCAGGCGAGGGATCGTAGAACGCAGGCCATCCTACCCATAAGGGGAAAGATTAGAAACGTTGAGAAGGCCGATACCGTAAAGGTACTATCCAACTCCGAGGTGAGAGCCATAATAAGCGCCATCGGATGTGGCATAAAGGACGAGTGCGATCCCTCCAAAGCCCGCTACCGTAAGATAATAATAATGAGCGATGCCGACGTGGACGGCGCCCACATCCGTACCCTCCTTTTGACCCTGTTTTGGAGGTTCATGCGTCCTTTGATAGAGCAAGGGTACATATATATAGCGATGCCACCCCTCTACAGAGTTCAGAAGGGTAAGCAGGTCAAATACCTATATTCGGACGAGGAACTTGATGAACTTTTAAGGGAATGGGGCCAAAATGTGGTTATACAGAGGTACAAGGGACTTGGAGAGATGAACCCCCAACAGCTCTGGGAAACCACTATGAACCCCGAAACTCGCACCCTAAAACGTGTTATGGTTGAAGACGCCGTAGAGGCCGACCATCTCTTTTCCATCCTCATGGGTAAGGTGGTGGAGCGCCGGCGCGAGTTCATACAGAAGAACGCCCAGTTCGTAAAGAACCTGGACATTTGAGGTGTTAGCCGATTTCTTGGTATCCTTAAGGGATGCACATATAGCCTTCAACCTATTTTCCTATTTAACTTTCAGGGCTGCGATTTCGTTCATCGTATCCTTCGCCTTAACCTATTACCTTTTGGGGCTGTACATTAGGCGTTGGGGAAAGAGGATGTACGAGCGCATATCCGAAGATGTACCCGAAAGGCATAAAGTCAAGGAGGGAACCCCGTCCTCGGGTGGTGTGGTATTCATATCGGTGGCTCTCCTCACAACGCTACTTTTCGCATCCCCCGTTCCAGAAATACTCGCGGCCGTTACGGCTACGGCCGTTATGGGTGCCATGGGTTTAGCCGACGATCTATCCAAGCTAAAACGTCGGGACAAAAAAGGGGGGTTACCTAAAAAGGTCAAACTATTATTTCAATTGGCGTTGGGGTTGATGTTTGCCCTTGTATCGCTCCACATATTCGGTGAAAAAGCTTTCACCACCCAACTACTCTTCTTCAAAAACTATTTCATCCATATGGGATGGCTATACGTCCTCTTCGTGGCACTGGTTTTGGCAGGCACCTCCAACGGTGTGAATCTGACTGATGGACTGGACGGTTTGGCTGCCGGTGTGGTCCTTTACCCCCTAGTCGTGTTCGGGATAATAGCGTATATAGAGGGAAACTCCAAGTTCGCCCATTATTTGAACGTACTCTACATAAAGAACGCCGGCCAACTCGTTGTATTCGCCACAGCCCTGGCTGGATCTTTGGTGGCCTTCCTATGGTATAACGCCCATCCGGCTGAGATCTTCATGGGGGATACCGGCTCCCAGGCGTTAGGGGGGGCTTTGGCCTCTCTTGCTATTCTCACCAAGCAGGAGATTCTGTTAGCCATAGCTGGTGGTGTTCTGGTTTTGGAGACGCTCTCTGTAGCCCTACAAATATGGTACTTCCGCTTGACCGGAGGAAGGAGACTCTTTCTGATGGCCCCCCTGCACCACCACTTTGAGAAGTTGGGTTGGCCGGAGGTTAAGATAGTTGTGAGGTTTTGGATCCTGTCTCTCCTGTTCTCTCTCATCGCCCTGTCTACCCTAAAGATCAGGTGAGGTGACTTTTCTTATACCTTCTTCACTAACTATGGCATATATTAGATCCGGCGGTGTTATATCGAAGGCGTAGTACAGGTAATCCTCACGTGGAACGTCATCCCTCTTTTCGATGGGAATGTCGGAGGAGTAGGGAGCGTTCTGAAAGGTGGTGCTTGGAGCTGCGACCACAAAGGGTATTCCAAATCTCTTCGCCGCCAAGGCTACGGATAAGGTACCTATTTTGTTAAACACGTAGTTATCCGAGGTTATCCTGTCCGCACCTACTATAGCTATATCTACCATCCCTCTCTCCATCACGAAAGGTATGTGGTTATCGGGTATCACACTGTAGGATATGCCTTCCAACTGCATCTCATAGGCCGTAAGACGGGATCCCTGCATGTAAGGTGAAGTCTCTGGAACGTAGACGTGTCGTACGAGTTTCTTTCTATGGGCGAAACGTATAATACCCAACGCGGTTCCTGGATAAATCGTAGCCCACATCCCCGTGTTGCAGTAGGTTAATACTCTCAAGGGACGTTCAAAAAGAGATACACCCCACCTGCCTATCGCTTCGTTTATCCGTCTCTCTCTGTTCTCCACCGTTCGAGCAAACTCCAAGAGATCCTTAGCCGGAACGTTGGACTCTACTAGGGGAAAAACCTCCCTTAGAACGTTGTGTAGATTCACGGCCGTCGGTCTGGAGTTTTTGAGGGCTTCCCAACCCTTTCTTAAGTTTCTACGGTTCCGCAGAGCTTGCAAATATAGACCGTAGGCTGACACTATCGCGATCATTGGAGCACCTCTTACGACCATCTTTCTTATTAGGCGGGCCACATCAAAGGCGTTCCGGGCTTTTCTATAAATCACCCGATGGGGTAGATGTCGCTGATCCAGGACCGAAAGAATATCCCCTTCAAGTTGGAAGGGAACTGGACCTACCATCAATCCACCTCCAGAACCACTTTACCGAAGGGCGAAAAACTTTCCAAGAGTTCGTGAGCGTCGCGGGCTTGGCTCAAGGGAAGGATTCTATAGATTATCGGTCGAAGTTTCCCTCTTTCTACCAGACGGAGTATTCCGAAGAGTTCCCCTTTACTACCCATGGTTGATCCGATAAGGGAGATCTGCCTGTAGAAAATATGCCTAAGGTCTATTTGGGCCTTATACCCGCTCGTAGCACCGTACATGACTATCCGCCCTCCCCACCTGGTAACGTTGATGAGACGTTGGGTATGCTCCTGGCCCGTGTGGTCTATTACCAGATCTACCCTTCCCACCTTCTCCCTTATCACTTCCTCCAGGTCCTCCTCTCTCCAGTTTATCACCAGGTCAGCACCCAGCTCGTAAGCTTTGGCCACCTTCCAGTCGGCGCCGACGGTGGTTATAACGTAGGCGTTGAATAGCTTAGCTATCTGAACGGCCGCACTTCCCACACCTCCACCACCCGACATAACCAAGACGACCTCTCCCTGCTTTATCTGTCCTTTTTCAACCACAGCATGCCATGCTGTAAGGAAGGTTAAAGGCACGGCTGCCGCCTCTATCCAGTTTAAACCTTTGGGATAGGGCAAGAGGTTGGCCGCAGGTACTTTAACGTATTGGGCATATCCACCCCAAATGTGCTCCCCCAAGATCTTATAGCTTTTGCACAGGTTATCCCTACCCGAAAGGCAAGCCTCACATACGCCACAGCTGGTACCAGGATTCACCACCACCTTAGCTCCCTTCTTGGTGTTATGCACACCGGGTCCTATCTCCTCAACCACACCGGCTATATCGCTTCCCAAAACGTGGGGCATAGGAAGATTTTTATAGATACCCCGTCTAACCCATATATCCAGGTGATTTACGCTTACGGCTTTAACCCTTACTAAGACTTCACCCGGACCTACTTTAGGTGCCGGGAGTTCGCCGTACTTTAGAACTTCCGGACCACCAAAACTTTCTATATAGGCAGCTTTCATAGGTGGAATTCTATCGCCGGCAGGGAATCATCTTTCGCTAGTGGACAAAACCATCACGGGTAGGGAACTTTCAAGTTTTGTACTACGGTTTATGCAACTCTTTTGGGTGTATCTACGGTTGGTATGGTCGTAGAATTTCATTCCGGGTTTTCTCCTCAGCGGTATCCGGAAAGAAAGCTACGCCGCCACTCCAAGATGGACCCGTACGTAGTCCGCTTCCTTTAAAAAGCTTTAGCCCAGCTTGAAAGCCAAGTATATGTGTTTCGGTCTGTAAAAGACTTACCCACCCACTACGTGAAGGCGTAAAAGGTCCGTGGGCCTCTATATCTTCTCCACCTCCTCCTTGAGAGCCTCCACCCTCTTTATCTTCCCCTCCGCCTTGAAGTCGCTCCCTCCACCTCCACCGCCGAGGGCGGACGTCAGACGCCGGATAATATCCCGCGCCGAGAGCTTGCCCTTGAGATTTTTGCCCACCCTAACATGCACGAAGCCCCTATCCTTCGGATGGGCCGAAATTAGAATCAACACCACATCGTCGCCGAATATCCTATCGCCCACCTGACGCAGAGCCTCCTTGGGCAGAGGCAGAACGGCCCACTTGAGGGTGTATCCGTCCCTCGCGACCTCCTCCACCTGATTCACGTAGGAGTTAGCCAGACGCTGCAGTAGGGAGTTGTTCTCCGTCTGGAGGGCCTTTATCTCCTCCATCTTGCGGGCTACCGCCTTGGGCAAATCCTTAGGCGGGACCTTGAGAAGGCCCGCGGCCTCTCTTAGAAGTCTCCTCTGCTCCTGAACGTGGCGTAGAGCCCTCTCACCCACTAAGGCCTCTATGCGCCTCGTGCCGGCCGAGACGCTCTCCTCCTTGGTTATCACGAAGAGGCCTATGTCCCCCGTCCTATCAACGTGGGTGCCGCCGCACAGCTCCTTGGAGAAGTCCCCCACGCTTATGACCCGCACCACGTCCCCGTACTTCTCCTCAAATATGGCTATGGCTCCCTCCTTCAGAGCTTCCCTATAGGGTTTGTACTCCTCGGAGACGGGTATATTCTCTCGGATCTTCTCATTCACCAGCCTCTCTATCTCCTGAATCTCCTCCTGCGTCAGGGCCACCGGATGGGAGAAGTCAAACCTCAGCCTCTCCCTCTCCACCAGTGAGCCCTGCTGGCGGACGTGGGGACCCAAGATGGTGCGCAAGGACGCGTGCATCAGGTGGGTGGCGGTGTGGGCCCTTCTTGCCGCCCATCTCTGCCTCTCATCCACCCTTAAGACGGCCGTATCCCCCACCTTCGGATTGCCCGACACCTTCCCGTAATGCACTATGTCGGCCCCCATCCTCTTGGTATCCTGAACCTCCATCCTCCAGCCATCGCCCTCAATTACGCCGACGTCTCCGACCTGACCGCCCCCCTCGGGGTAGAAGGGGGTTTCGTAGAAGACCAGAGCGTCCCTCTCTTTGAGACGGCCCACCTTGGCCACGCGGGACTCGTGGGTTAGCCTGTGGTACCCGACGAACTTGCTACCGGTGTAGTCCTCGGCTACCTCCCTCCACTCCGGGACCAGCATCTTGAACTTGGCCGCCGCCTGCGACCTCTCGCGGGCCCTCTCCATCTCCCTGCGAAAACCCTCCCAATCTACCCGAACGCCGTAGGTGGCGGCGTAGTCGTCTATCATGTCCTGCGGTATGCCATAGGTGTCGTAGAGCTTGAAGGCCACATCGCCGGGCAAAACCCCCTCGCTCTGGGCCTCCTCCAAGGCCTTTATGAGGATGGGGACGGCCTTTCCCAAGGTGTTCAGGAATCTCTCCTCCTCGCTCTTTATAACCTTCTTGACCACCTCGGCGTTCTCCTCAACCTCCGGGTAGGCCTCCTTCATTATGTCTATAACGACGTCCGCAACGCGGTAGAGAACCGGCTCGGCTATGCCTATCTTCTGGGCGAACCTGTAGGCCCTCCGCAGTATGCGGCGCAGGACGTAGCCGCGGCCGAAGTTGGCGGGGAAGATGCCATCTGCTATGGCGAACACCAGGGCCCTCGTGTGGTCTGCTATCACCCTGTGGGGGGCTCCCGTCTCGTAGGAGTACTTCACGCCCGTCAGGTCCTCAACGAAGCGTATTATGGGCATGAAGAGGTCGGTCTCGTAGTTGGAGTAGGCCCCCTGAAGGACGGCGGCTATACGCTCCAAGCCCATCCCCGTGTCTATATTCTTCTTGGGCAGAGGCTCAAGGGTGCCGTCGGCCCTTCTGTTGTACTGCATGAAGACTAAGTTCCAAAGCTCCAGCCACCTCTCCCCCTCCTCGTAGGGGCTCTTCTGGTTGGGGTCCGACTCCGGGCCCAAGTCGTACAAAATCTCGGAGGAGGGACCGCACGGCCCCACGTCCCCCATCTCCCAGAAGTTGTCCTTGGCCCCCATCCGGAGGATCCGCTCGGCGGGAAGGCCCACCTCATCCCGCCATATGGCGTAGGCCTCGTCGTCCTCCTCATAGACCGTGGCCCAGAGTCTATCCTTGGGCAGTTTATAGACCTCGGTCAGAAGCTCCCACGCCCACAGAATGGCCTCCCTCTTGAAGTAGTCTCCGAAGGAGAAGTTTCCGAGCATCTCAAAGAAGGTGTGGTGGCGCCTCGTGAAGCCAACGTTGTCAAGGTCGTTGTGCTTTCCGCCGGCTCTGAGGCACTTCTGGACGGACGTGGCGCGCTTGAAGGGTGGGTCCGCCTCACCCAAGAAGTAGGGTTTGAACTGGTTCATTCCGGCGTTGGTGAAGAGGAGGGTGGGGTCGGGGGGTAGGAGCGAGGACGAAGGCACCACCGTGTGCCCCTTCTGCCTGAAGAACTCCAAAAAGGCCCTGCGTATCTCGGAGGATTTCACGGGAGGGGATTTTACAGTTGATTCAACCATAGAATACTTTTCTTGATGAAGCCTAAAAAAGTGGGCTATAAATCTATCATAGATTTGGGAAGAGAAGCAAGAGTATATCCCCCACATAATATAGGGGATTATCCAACAAAGATATTACCTCAAATTATAGGAGAATTTTTAGAACGATTTAGCGTAGAAGATAATCTTATCTTAGATCCTTTCGCGGGAAGTGGAACAGTGGCTGTTGAGAGTGCTTTACGGAAGCGTAAATCTATAAACATAGATATTAATCCATATGCTCTATCCATCGCAAGAAAAAAGATAAATTGGCTCTCATCCAAAATGTTTAAGAATGGATATGAAGACAAGCAAGTTTTAATTAGAGCTGATGCAAGATTTCTACCACTAATGGATGAAAGCATAGATCTTATAATCACTGATATACCATATGCTGACATGATAAAGTATTCTAATTTGGAAGGTGATTTATCTACTATAGAACACTATCCCACATTTATTAATGAGATAAATAAAGCTTTTATGGAGATGTATAGGGTTCTTAAAAAAGGTAAGTATTG
>JAADCS010000082.1 GCA_013154295.1 Thermotogae bacterium | reverse complement strand
GTGAAGATACCTCTGCGGGATCTACCGAAGGGCGTTTATATGGCCGTAGTGGAATCGGGAAGACGACACGCCATTTATAGATTCATACGATAAACTTAAGAATATCGTGAAGCCGTGTGGTCGTTGAATTTTCATCATACACTTCAATGCCAACTGTAGAATAGCAAAATCCATGAAGGTAGCTGTTATAGGGGATGTGATGTTGGATGAGTATGCCTTTGGCAAAGTTGAACGAATATCCCCGGAAGCACCTGTACCGGTTTTTAACTATGTAAGTAGTAAGTTCCTACCCGGCGGTGCAGCTAACGTGGCTCTCAATTTGGCGCGCTTGGGGGTGCATGTGCATCTTTACGGTATAGTGGGGGAAGATTCTGATGGAGATGAGGTGGAACTTCTATGTAGAAGTGTCAACGTCGTACCGAGGTTTTTAAGAAGTAAGCTCCGTACTTTGAAAAAGACCCGCTTGATATCGAAGTATCACCACGTTTTGCGTATAGATTACGAAGAAAAATTTTTGGCGGATGAGGCTCTTGAGCTTTTAAACATCTTTCGCCCGCGAGATTATGATGCCGTAGTTGTCTCTAACTACGACAAAGGAACTATAGTATCCGAAACGCTCCATTTTATGAGGGAAAACTTTCCCCACGTACTAAAAGCTATAGATCCCAAGTCCCTCTTCTGGGAATCTGGAGGTTTCGATCTGATAAAACCCAACCTAAGTGAATTGCGTAAAGCTATGAACATGCCCTTAGAGGATATAGATGAGGTCAAAGAGGCCGCTGAAAAGGCCTACGAGAAGTTAAAAGTCAAGGCCGTCGTGGCAACAATGGGCGACAGAGGTATGTGGGTCATCTCCAACGAGGGTGAGTTCTATATCCCTGCTCTAAAAAGGGATGTTATAGACATAACCGGAGCAGGAGACACAGTTTTGGCGTGGGTGGTTTGGGCCAGGCTACAAGGTTACAGTTGGAAAGAGTCAGGAGAGTTGGCCTCAAGGGCAGCAGCTATCACGGTTTCCAAATTGGGTGCCTACGCCCCCACCTATGAAGAGGTAAAGTAACCACTATGCGGGTCTAAATCACCAGTATAATACCCGCTCATGGCAAAGGATAAGATAAGGGTTGCGATAATCGGAGTGGGTAACTGTGCTTCCTCCTTGGTGCAGGGGGTTTATTTTTATAGAAACGCGAAACCCGGAGATTTCATACCCGGAATCATGCACGTGGATTTCGGGGGTTATCATATCTCTGACATAGAGTTCGTTGCCGGTATTGATATAGACGCTCGTAAGGTGGGTAAGGATCTATCCGAAGCTATCTTTGCACCTCCTAACAATACCTACAAGTTTACAGATGTCCCCAAGTTAAACGCTAAGGTATATCGGGGCATGACCCACGATGGTATAGGAAAGTACCTTAAGGACGTTATTAAGAGGGCTCCCGGTCCCACGGACGATATTGTCAAGATCCTGAAGGACCTAGGGGTGGATGTGGTCGTAAACTTTCTACCCGTGGGTAGTGAAGAAGCCACAAAGTGGTACGTGGAACAGGTTCTTCAAGCAGGAGCCGCTTTCGTAAACGGCATACCTGTCTTTATAGCCACATCTGAATACTGGGGAAAGCGTTTTAAGGACGCTGGTTTGCCAGTTATAGGTGATGATATAAAGTCGCAAGTTGGTGCAACCATTCTTCACCGCACGTTGGTTCAGCTCTTTATAGATAGAGGGGTGAAGCTTGAGCGTACCTATCAGATAAACTTCGGTGGGAACACCGACTTCCTCAACATGCTGGAGAGAGAGCGTCTCCATTCCAAGAAGATCTCAAAGACCAATGCTGTAAGATCGCTCTTACCCTACGATATAGGTGACGATAACATCCACGTTGGCCCCTCCGATTATATACCCTGGCTTAAAGATAGAAAGTGGGCCTACATTCGCATGGAGGGCACCACTTTTGGTAACGTTCCTCTCAATGTTGAGCTGAAATTGGAGGTTTGGGATAGTCCCAACTCTGCCGGTGTTATGATAGACGCGATAAGGGCCGCCAAAATAGCGAAGGATAACGGCCTGGCCGGCCCTATAGTTGAACCCTCCGCATACTTTATGAAGACTCCCCCGATACAGATACCCGATTGGGAGGCTCGCAAGCGCCTTGAAGAGTGGATAAAGAAGTACTCCGTTAAAAAAGGTGAAAACAAAAAGGACAAGAAATAAGACAAGTTGAAGGCCTGACGCCAGGCTGCTCGCCCCCCGTAAGGGGGGTTTTTGTATTATGGTTCTTCAATAAACGATTGAGAGAATATCACCTATAGGGAGGGATTTGATGGATACGAAGTCCGACTACCACCAACTCCATCTTTGGGGAGAGGTAGCATCTGAATCGGTTTCACTATGAGGCTAAATGGCCTCCAAGTGAAACCACCTTCATTAACTTGGGGCCGTTCGTACGTATCCCTTGAAAGGGATGCTATAGGGAGTATAAGGGTATAATTCATCTAAGGTTTAGATGGGAAATCTTCAGGAGAATCCTACCCCACCGTAAAATCCCTGCATGAAAGTATTGATAGCGAATCGCGGAGAGGTGGCCTTAAGGCTCCATCGTACTCTGTCGGAGTTAGGTTTTAAAACGGTGGGTATTTTTACTAAGGAGGATGAAAACTGGCCTTTCACTTACGAGTTAGATGAAGTTTATCCCGTGAATTCGTACTTGAACATAAAGCAGATCTTAGAGGTAGCTCAAAAAAGTAGAGCAAATGTTATACATCCTGGTTACGGATTTCTATCGGAAAATCCCAACTTTGCCAGGGCAGTTAGGGAGGCGGGGTTGATATTCGTGGGACCAACGGCCGAAGCCATGGAAATGGTAGGTGACAAGGCCAGAGCTAAAGAGGTGGCCCAAAAGGTGGGTGTTCCCACCGTACCCGGCTCTCCTCCCAGTGATGACCCTCACTTTCTAGCCAAAGAAATAGAAAGGATAGGTTTGCCCGTGCTTTTGAAAGCTGTAGCCGGAGGTGGAGGTAAGGGGATGAGGGTTCTACGACGTAAAGAGACTCTACTAGAAGATATTCTCTCGGCCCAACGTGAGGCCTTAGGTGCTTTCGGCGATGGACGACTTATGGCCGAAAGATACGTTTTCCCTGCCCGTCACGTGGAGGTACAGGTGATCGGTTGGAAGGGAAACGTGTTAATTTTGGGTGAGAGGGAATGCTCTCTTCAGCGTCGCCATCAGAAAATTTTGGAAGAGACTCCTTCGCCGGCTCTAAACGACTCCTTAAGGGAAAAACTCTATGACTACGCACGACGGGTAGCTCTGGCAGTCGGATATACCAATGCTGGTACCGTGGAATTTCTTTATGACGAAGGAAGGAAAGAGTTTTACTTTCTGGAGGTCAACGCCCGCCTCCAGGTGGAACATCCAGTGACGGAAATGGTGAGTGGACTCGATCTGGTTAGGTTGCAGATGGAAGTGGCCCTGGAAGGGAAACCTTCAATAAGCCAGAGGGATGTGATCTTAAGAGGTCACTCCATAGAGGTTAGGCTCTACGCGGAGGATCCAGATAGGGACTTTCTACCTTCGGTAGGCAAACTGGAGGCCTTGGAGTTTCCCGTGATGCCAGGGGTCAGAATCGATAGCGGTGTGATGGAAGGAACCGAGATCTCTCATCTCTACGACCCCATGATAGCCAAGGTTATCGTTCATGCTCCTGACAGGGAACAGGCTCGTCGGCGTCTTATTTCTGCCCTCAAAGGTATCCTACTGTTCGGTCCCAAGACCAACCTGCACTTCCTTATATACGTACTTGAGAGCCAGGAATATGTATCCGGAAATACCTACACCCACACCGTTCGGGATCTGCTAAAACTGTATCACGAAGAGACGTTTGAGCTTCCATCAGACGTAGAGGAGTTCGTTCGCAGCTGGAAGTACATCTCCAAAGGGGACCAACGTGGGGAAGCGTTGAACGATCCCATCCTTAACGTTAAACCGATCTTATATCCTTAGGGTTTCCTCCACCGCCATAAAAAACTCTTCGGCATCGTGATAATTCTCAACGCCTTCCACATTGTGAGTTCTGTAACCTATCACCCGTTTTCCCAAAACTAACGCATAGCCTATCTCCGTGAGGGTTCCATAGCGCCCACCCACGGCCACTATGAACTCACCGGAGGCCACAACCAAGGGATTCCGGTTCCAACCCATGCCGGTATTTATGGTTATGTGAAGGTAAGGATTAGCATCCTCACCCGTGTAGGTGGTGAGTATCCCAACCACCAGCCCTCCCATCTCCACAGCTCCTTTACTGGCCGCTTCCATTACTCCAGTTCTACCACCGGATATAAGTACCCACCCCATACTCCCGATCAACCTTCCTACCCGATAGGCCACATCGTACTCTTCATCGCTGGCCTGTGAGGATCCTATGAGAGTGACCTGGCGCATCCGCATGGAGGTATTTTACGCACGTGTGGAGCAACTATAGGAGTTTTTCCAACGCGATTTGAAGATCATCGGGATGAGGGCAAAGTTTTACACAGCGGGCAACATCCGGCCGTTTCAACGTCAATGATCGTTTAGCAAAAGTTTCTAGTATCCTCTCCATACGATCCTGCAACTCATCTACCCTGTTTAAAGCTTCCTCAGGGGATACTATCGAGATTTCATGAGGGTAAATTCCTGATTCGGCACTTCGGAATACGGTTATGATCCCTTTCCCCTTATGGCGAAAGTAAAGAGCTAGAGGTTTGCCAACGGTGATACCATCGTCGGAAGGCCACTTGTAACTCTTCAGAAGTTGGGGGGTGACCGCACTATCTTCCCGAATCATGGAGAAGATACGTAGGAGGTCAAAGGAGGGCTTTACCTTTCCTATGAACTCTCTGTTTTTACTTCTCACCCTCGCCACCGTTATGAAAGGAAAGAAGATGATGTAATGGCCGTTCAAACCTATACGTTTCAGAAAGTCATTCGCTTTCCTCATCACTACCCTCGCGAGGGTGAGATCACCGCTCTCAAAATCTCCATTTTCAAGGATGGAAACGACCTCACCGAAACCTGGAGGTGTGGTTACTTCCCGCCATTGAAAGACATTCTCTTCATCCACACCCAAAAGCATCCTCACGGCATTAGAACTTAGAGGGATCTCCGATACTTCAAGCTCACCGTCCAAAGAGGCTATTTTCTCCAAAGCTTCTTCTATCATCTCCTGGGCTATCTTCTTCGTGCGTTCCAAAAATTCAGGTCCCAGTTTCCTGTAGGTGTATGCGAAGAGATCGGCTCTATGTTTTTTAACCTCCTCCTCACTTAAGATTTCAAAGTGCCAGTTTCTCTCTAAAAGTGGAGTCAAAACAAATATTATGTGTCCTTTTATAACATAAACTGTAAGCAACGTCCTCCCTTGCGAGGGATCATGAACCCGCACCACGGATGATTTTCCTTCCTCTTGGAGCCGTCTAACCACTCCCCAAAAACGTTTGATAAACGAGGCTTTATTATCCATCACGAGGGAATATTTTAAACCAGAATTTTATTTGATGATGAAAAGGTTATCTGCCCAAAGACTCTCACCAAGGAGTTCATGGGTTGATACATGGACAGCGGATCTACCCCAACCGTATCCGTACGTAACCGCGACTCCAAAGGCGTTTCCTGATGTTCTGTATGTGGCCCCTACTGTCAAACTCTCAAATACGATGTAAGGGTTAAAGATAATATCAGCATAGTAACCAGGCCGTGCTTTGGCTAGAACCAACAAACCTGCTTCCTTCTTCCTAAGGTCACCCTCTAACATCACCATCGGTGTTAGGAGATAACCTAAGGAAAACCTTAAAAGTGCCCCTTGAGACCTTCCCTCAAGGGATAGAACCGCCCCTCGGTATTCCCAACTTTCGTTTCCTATACGGTAATGACCATAGGCGAAGGAAATACCGATGTTCCAAGCACGTGCCGAGAGATAAACGGAAACATCCTCAAAGAGGCTATCACCGGTACCGTAGTACCTACCTCCCAGAGCAACTCCCTTGTATCCCATGGCAATGTGGGCCTCCCTAACCTCGTAAAACATACTTCCCCCGCCGAAACGTAACGTTAAAAGATCGGAAACCTTGGTAGGAAAATCTAAACAATCCCCTCCAAAAGGATATCCCCCTCTAAGATCACCCAAGAAGGCCATTAAAGCCCACGCCACACTATGACGTTATTTACGGTTTGCATCAAAAACTCTTGAATGGCAAGACCTATCCTGTTGGGATAAGCTCCAAAAACGACAAGATCCACGTTATTCTTAGCAGCCCAATGGGCTAGTTCCATAGGTACATCACCATCCAAGACCACGGGAACCGTTTCCACTCCTGGTATAGACTTCGAAAGTTCCATCCCCAGTTCGAACTTCAGTTCTTCCCGGAGATCCTCGGGGATGAGTTCATAGAACACGCTGTCTATCACATGCACCCGGTACAGAGTGGCTTTAAAGTGTTTAGCTACCGCCGAGGCCATAAGTAAAGCCGATTTATCGGTGGGTTTAAAGCTATGGGCTACGGCTACCCTACGAGGAGGAGAGAATTTGCCCGACGTCAAAAGAACGTTAAGAGAGGATTTTCGTATTACCCCCAGGGCGGTGCTACCTATAGGTATTCTGGACCTTCCAGCCCCTCTGAATCCCATAATCACGAGGGAGACTCCCCTATCTTCGGCAAAATGTACTATGGTCTCATCAGGAACCCCCTCCAACTCATGCAGTTTGACTCCCTCTCCACCGTAAAGTTCCTCCATCTTCCTGAACATCTGCGTTTTTGCTCTGTTTATGTTGTTTAAAAATTCCTGGTTCCATTCCAGGAGGGTCATGTAGCTGTTGGGAAACTTAGGAAAAACGCCAACGTAATCTATCTTGCTTCCCATCTCTTTGGCCAGCCCCTCGGCCCAACTCTTGACGTGATCACTATGTTCCGAAAGATCCACTGCTCCTAAGATCCTGTGAAAGATTCTCAATTTCACGCCTCCTTTTTGGTTATGATCTCCAAACCAGGAAGATGTTTCCCGGCCAGAAAGTCTAAGGCCGCTCCACCTCCAGTGGATACGAAATGGAAATCCTCATAGGGTATGGAAAAACGGGAAAGGGCCGCCACCGTGTCGCCACCCCCTACCACCACTTTTTTCCCATCATCCTTAAACCCGGAGAGGAGGATGGCTAGAAGCTTAGTGCCACACTCAAAATCCTCACACTCGTAGTATCCGACGGGACCGTTCCAGAAAACCATATTCGCCTCTTTAAGGGCATCCTTCCACGTTTTTATGGTATTCCAACCTATGTCGTAACCTATCCAGCCATCCTCTATGCGTTCGTCTTGTGTATCTCTCACTTCATAACCATCGCCGCACTTTTCAACTTCGGCTGTGGCACATACATGGTCCTTGGGAAGATAAACCTTACTCTTATAGTGGTTCAGGAACTCCTTGGCCCATTCCAAGCGGTCGTTATCCACGATGGAGTTACCCACATCTACACCTTTGGCTTTGAGGAAGGTGTAGGCCATAGCACCACCTATGAAGATCCGGTCTGCCTTCTGAACAAGGGCTTCCAGAACAGGTATCTTGTCCCTTACCTTAGCACCCCCGAAAAGGACGTGAAAAGGTTTATCCGGATTGTCCCGAACCTCGGAGAGTTTCTCTACCTCCTCGGCCAAAAGCAGGCCTGCGTATCGCTTGGTGTAGAATTGGGCTATAGCGGAAACGGAGGCGTTCTTGCGATGGGAAACACCGAAGGCATCATTTACGTACTCATCGCCGAAGCGGCTTAAGGCCTCGGCGAATTTGGGATCATCATCCTTCTCTCCCTTCCAAAAACGGAGATTCTCCAAGAGGATGACTCGCCTGTCCTCGGGAGCGGTGCCATTCGGAACGTCCTCTACGAAACCCACCTCCTCCGATAGTTTCTCGGAAAGGTGCTGAACGATAGGCCGTAGAGATAGGGATTCGTCTCGATCCTTTGGGCGTCCGGAGTGTGAAGCGAGTACCACCTGCTTCGCTCCAGCCTCCAAAAGGAATCTGATGGTAGGAAGGGTCCGATCAATCCGATAGGTATCCTGAATTTCTCCATTTTTCACGACGTTGTAATCTACTCGCACAAAGACGCTTTTACCTTTGAACGCTTCGGGTTCATCCTTTATCGTCAAAAGCTTTGTCATAGTCGTCTATTTTACCCCTGTTAGAATTGGAAGATGTATCTCGGCTTAGATCTCCCCTATACGTTGGATAACTCTGAACGTAAATGATAATAAACGGCGTAATCAAACTTCCTCCTGGGCAAGATTTCAGGTATAGAACGCGCATTTATGGGATCTATAAGGTGATCGTGAGGATCTTTTAGGCTTAATGGGAATGATCTTCTTCCTCCCGAAAATTTTTGGTGTTGCAACTACGAAATGAGACCCACGATTGTGGTGTAAAACGTCGCACTCATCCGTTGCATAACATCATACCAGAGGGGCGTTCCCGATTTTAAGGATGTTCTTCCGTTACTATCGTATTTGTAAGGGCAATGAAAGGGCTGCCTGCGGCTGTTTCCTGCCGCAATGATTTTTCGCTTCGAATCTCGTTATTCACCAAAAATCCCATCGTTCAAGTTTAAAGGAGTATT
>JAADCS010000147.1 GCA_013154295.1 Thermotogae bacterium | reverse complement strand
CGACGGGTTTTCCGCTTTGAACCAGAAGGGTCTCGTCCGGCTCAATCCTCTTGAGGGTCTCCACTATGGCCCAGAAGGCATCCCAGTTGCGGGCCGCCTTCCCGGTCCCTCCATAGACTATGAGCTCCTCGGGTTTCTCGGCGACCTCTGGGTCCACGTTGTTCATCAGCATCCGCATGGCCGCCTCCGCGTGCCAATCCTTGGCCGTGAGCTTGTTGCCCCTCGGCGCCCTTACCGGTCTGTACTCGTATGCCATAGCGCCTATGTTAAGGTGGAACTAAGGTAAGCTTTTAGCCTCAAGTTGAAGAAGGAGATGTTTAACATCTGCACCCAAAACGTAGCCCCCAAGACCATTTACAGACACCACCCTATGGCAGGGGATGAGCAGAAGGTGACGGTTGCGCGATAAAACCTTTCCCACCACCCTGGGGGAAATCCCCAAATTCTTACCGATCTCCCCATAAGTCGTAGTACGTCCATAGCCTAACTTCTCATATACGAAAAGCAATATTCTCCGCTCCTTTTCATTATACGCCGAAAAATCCGGAGCGAATGTAAATGTTATTCTTCTTCCTAACAAATATTCATCAATTTCTCGCAGAAGATCTTCACTTTCCCTTAAACCCTCCAAAGCTCCCATTCCAACGTATACGGCCGTCCGTCTACGAGCGTAGGCGTGCAAGTTCAAGGTCTTAGCACTCAAAAGGGTATGTCGTCCTCTGGGAGATCGTCCTCCGGAAAATCCCCAAAATCTATGTCCTCCAGCTCGTCGTATTCCCATTCCTCTTCCAAAAGGAGGGTAACATCTACCATCGGATTGTTACCCTGCAAAACCTGGAATATGGCGTTCAGAATCCGTTCCGCTTCGTCGTAGGTATTAAATTGCCCCACCATCACATCTTGCGAACCGTAGACGGCGGCTTTTATAACGTAACCGGTTTCGGACCGCTCCACCCAGAACTCATGGATGCGGTCAAGCCTTATCAACCTTCCGGCTATCTTTAACCAGCCTTTCATTTCCTGCTCTTGGCTTCCTCCAGCTCCCTTTTGCGTTGAGCTATTATCTTTTCGGCCACACTTTGGGGAACCTCCGCATAATGGCTGAAGAACATCGTAAAGTGCGCTCTGCCCTGGGTTATCGAACGTAGATCCCCAGCGTAGGACATAAGTTCGGCCAAAGGGACCAGAGCAGTTATGAGCTTGGCGTTGCCGGTATCTTCTATAGACTTTATCTGTCCTCTTCGGGCACCGACATCTCCTATCACATCCCCCATGTATTCTTCGGGGACGGTTATCTCTAATCTCATTATGGGTTCAAGGAGAATGGGTTTCCCTCTCTGGAGAGCGTCACGTAGAGCCAGAGCTGCTGCCCTCTTGAAGGCTAACTCCGAAGAGTCCACCTCGTGGTACGAACCGTCTATAAGTTCCACCTTTATATCAACCACCGGGAAGCCTGCCAGCACACCCTTCTGCATGGCTTCTTGGATACCTCTATCCACAGCCGGAATGTACTCCTTGGGTATTCTGCCGCCGACGATCTTGTCCACGAACTCGTATCCTTTACCCCTTTCCAAGGGGAAGACGTTTATGACCACATGGCCGTATTGGCCGCGACCGCCGGTTTGACGTATGAACTTGCCTTCTACGTTTTGGACGGGTAACTTTATGGTTTCACGATAGGCTACCCTGGGCTGCCCGGTTTCTACATTGAGTTTGAAGGTACGTCGGATTATATCCACTTTTATGTCCAAATGAAGCTCTCCCATACCGGCGATGATCGTTTCGCCGGTTTCCTCATCTACATAGAATCGGAAGGAGGGATCCTCCTCGGCCAGTTTAGAGAGGATGTTAGGAAGCTTCTCCTCGTCCCTCTTACTGGACGGAAATATGGCCTGTGATATGACAGGTTCGGGTATCTCCAGGCTCTCGAGTACGAGAGGATGATCAACATCGGTTATCGTGTCTCCGGTGCGCACTTTCTTTAGGCCCACCACGGCACCTATATCGCCGGCCCGAAGTTCTTGAACGTCCTCTTTGCGGTTGGCGTGCATACGTACTATTCGGGAGATCCTCTCGCGGGTGTTTTGGGAGGCGTTCAGCACGTAGGTGCCCGCTTTTAGGACACCGGAGTACACACGTACGTAAGTTAGCTTTCCGATATACTGATCCATCTGGATCTTAAAGGCCAAAGCCGTTAGAGGCTCGCTGTCGGAAGGCTTGCGAGCCACCTCTTGGCCGTCGGGAGTTCTACCTACAACCTCTCCCCTATCCAAGGGGGAAGGGAGATAGTCTATAACGGCATCTAATAGGGGTTGTATGCCCTTGTTCTTGTAGGCTGATCCTGCAAATACTGGTACCGCCTTTAAAAAGAGTGTGACCCTCCTTATAGCCTCCTTGAGTTCCCTCTCGTTAATCGCTTGTTCCTCTAAATACTTCTCTAAGATAGCCTCATCCACCTCGGCCAGCCTCTCTATGAGGACTGACCTCCAGAATTCGGCCTCCTCCTTCAGTTCGGGTCTTATATCCCTGTACTCATACTTGGCTCCTAGCGTTTCCTCAAGCCAGACGATCTCCTTCATCGTTATGAGATCTATAACCCCCTCAAATTCCGATTCCACGCCTATAGGGAGCTGCATGGGTAGAGGCAACGTTCCGAGTTTGTTTTCCATAGATTCCATCGCTTTAAAGTAGTCGGCCCCTACCTTGTCCATCTTGTTGACGAAAGTTATACGTGGCACCCTATACTTGTCGGCCTGGCGCCATACGGTCTCACTTTGGGGTTCCACACCTTGGGAGGCATCTAAGATGAAAATTGCCCCATCCAATACTCTTAAAGCTCTCTCAACCTCTATAGTGAAGTCTACGTGTCCTGGCGTGTCTATTATGTTTATCTGATGATCCTTCCAAAAACATGTGGTGGAGGCAGAAGTTATGGTTATTCCCCTCTCACGTTCCTGCTCCATCCAGTCCATCTCCGCCTCGCCCTCATGCACTTCACCGATCTTATGTTTGCGACCCGTATAATAAAGTATCCGCTCCGTTGTGGTCGTTTTACCCGCATCTATGTGGGCTATTATCCCTATGTTCCGCACCCTTTTTATGTCTATGGCCACGTTTCACCTCCTCTTTAAGTCCGTCTATTCTAAGGCGGAACTTTCTTTTGAAGCAGGACCATATAACTGCGCTCAATGGAATTTATGTTGTACAGGAGGACGTTGAAACCCATACGCTCGGCCAGGGCACGATAGGTTTGAGGTTCAACTATATGTACATCAATACCAGTCATGAACCGATGGAAGGAACGATGCAAAATAGTAAAGGGAGAGCGACCTGTTAAGGTCAGCAAGTGAATAGGGGCAAGTTCTCGGAGTTTGTCTAAGGCCTTGAAGTGATCAAAGAGAACAAAAACGTGCATGCTCACGACAACATCGTATCTCCCCCTGTGTTCAAAAAAGTCATCCACCAAGAATGTGACGTTGGGTAAACGTAGAGCTTTGGCCCGCTCCACACTGCTAGCCGATGTGTCTATAGCCACTATACTGCTTCCTGGTAATGCTAACGATATGCGGCGTGTCAAAAAGGCATCGGAGAAGCCCACCTCCAATATCCGTTTGGGATTTATGCGGATCAACGTTTGTAGGAGGAGATTAGCAGCTTCCCTTCGGAACCAGTAAAGCGGCGGAAGGAGGAACATAACGGATCGTACCGAAGGTAAGCCGTAGTAAAGGTCGCCCAAAAATCCTCTCAACTTAGAAGGAAAAACTGCGAGAGAGTCTTACCGGATAGGAGACGCTGTGGGTTCCTATGAGAGGTAAATCGTAGTCCACGTAAGCTTTACCGGAAACGGAGACCTTAGCACGGCGGGAGAGAACTATGTTCATCACCTTAGAGGCTGCCTCTTTGAGATCGGAGTATCGCACCGAGAAACCCACAGGGAGTGTCTTGGAGGACTTGGCAGGTATGCGACTCTTGTAGCTTATGGAGACGTCGGCTACCTTTACATCGTCAAGACTAACCTGTCCCAGGAATCTGTCCACCACCGCTTCAACATCGTTGGGATTGGAAACCTTAACCAGCACGTCCATTCCAAAACCATCTCTGGAAATTCTCTTAAGTTCCACTCCTTCCAAGGAGAATTTGCAATCCTTCAGAGCTACCCGTTTCTGGATAGCTGAACAACCCATGAGGGTGACGCTTACGAGTGCCGTTATCGCTACGAACCTCAACATGCTGCTATTTTACCCCCGCCTAGCGTTGAGTTTATCTTTGAGACGGGTGGAAAAGTCCGGCAGACCTACCATGTCTTTGAAAGCGTTGGCTTTGTGATGAAGAGCCATACTTTCAATGACGGTAGCGGTTGCTTTGAGCGGATGTAACTTTAGCCGGTATTTGGGCAGAACTATACCCAAAATCTCCATACTTTCCAACTTCGTATCGTAAAGATCTGGATCGTCTGAAAGTTCTACGACTATGTGTATGGGGTAGGAGCGTCTTATAGCACCGACACCGAAATAATGGGGTATATATATCGTACCGATGCCGCGCACGTAGATAAAGAACATAAGTTCCGGTTTGTCGGTGGGGGGTTCGGCTAAGAGGGCGTTCGGAGGGTAACGTTTGACCATTATCATATCATCACTTACGAACCGATGGCCACGGCGGATCATCTCCAGAGCGGTTTCACTCTTGCCAACCCCGGGATCCCCCATCAGGAGAACTCCTACTCCATGCACCTCAACGACTACACCGTGTACGAACTCGCGTGGAGCCAGGAGATAGCTCAACCTGTCCGACAGCATGGCCATGAAGGAGGAGGTGTCGTAGGTGGTGCCTAAAAGGGGGACCCGATACCGATGTGCACATTCCATAATCATTTTATTGAGAGTTGAGGGTAACTTCCTATCGATGGCCGTTAGGACAACCGATGGAATCCGGCGGGAGAAGAGGCGCCGTAGGGATTTTACCACCGCCTCCACCCCTGCATCCTTCATTAGGCTTAGAAGGTACGCTCTCTCCGTGAGCCCCAGGATCTGTATTCTCTCCTTGGGAAATTCCTTGGTAAAACCCGCAAGCAGCAAGCCGGGTCTGTTTAAATCGGAGGAAGAAACGCGTTTCCTCTTTAGAAGATTCTCACCGTATAGAACCGTGACTTTCTCGTTAAGTTCTCTGACTACATCGCTAAGACTTACCCTCATGATACAGGAAGCTTCCTTATAAGGACCTTTTGAACTCTTTGGGGGCTCACCTCGGTAGCTACTATCTCCAAGTTCTCTACTGTTATCCTTTCTCCTTTTTCCGGCATTCTGCCCAACTTCTCTATCATGAAACCTCCCACGCTCGTACTTTCGGTTTCCCCAAAATCAACGGATAGCCTCTCTTCCAACTCGCTTAGAGGAAGCCAGGCGCTCACCTCGTAGGTGGGAGGATCTTTGGCTATTTGGACGATATGGACCTCATAACGGTCATGTTCTTCATAAATATCTCCGACGATCTCCTCAAGTATATCTTCTATCGTGACTATGCCTATCTCGCTACCGTACTCATCTACCACTATACCCATAGAAGTCCTGCGTCTTTGAAGATCCTTTAGAGCCATTATGCAGTTTTGGGTTGCTGGGATGAAGAGAGCCTCCTTCTTTATTTCCTTCACCAGAACATCCTTTAGGTCTTTATCCAGGTGGAAGAAGACATCCTTTATGTGGGCTATGCCTACGATCTTGTTCTCTCTCTCGGAAAGAACTGGATATTTGGAATAACGGTGTTGCACAAACTTCTGGACCAGATCATCCAAACTATCATCCTCAAGCACCATTATAACTTCGGTTCTCGGTCTCATAACCTCCTCAACGTTCTTTTCCATAGAGCGTTTAACTCCCTTGAGGAGGTCAGCAAACTTATCGTTCTCCTTCAGAAGTTCTTTTAAGTCCTCAAGTAGCTTGTCGTTATCATCCTTTTTGAAGAACATCTATCAGACCTCCGGAGATTAGTGTACGTAAGGCATCTTCAACTCCTATATCGGTTTCTACAGCCGCATCCTTACTCACCATGAGAAGGAAACCGGTGGTTGGATTGGGGGTAGATGGTAGAAAGACCAGATAGCCGTTCTCAAGTTCGTCCGTAACCAAGCCCAACATACGTTTGCCCTTTCCTAATTCTACCCAAACTACCTTTTTAAAAGCCGATCGTCGTGGAAGTTCATAGAGAGCCTTTATGGTATCTTTGGTTATGCGGTATATGTATTGGAGCAGGGGGATGTTCAAAAAAATCTCGTCCAAAAAGTTGAAGATGACCCCCCCCAAGTATGTGGTGGCAAACCATCCAACGATGTAAATTATGATGGCCAAGATTAGTAGGGAGGGAATGAGAAGTACCGGATAGGGTATAGGTGAAAGTACGTGGGATAGGGGACGAGCCAACCACCCCGCTATGAAGTTTATAAGAAAGAAGACTACCCATACTGTAACGAAGAGAGGTGCCAGAACTACCACACCAGCGAGAAATCGCTGGCGAAACCTAAGCCACCTCCGTTCTCCCTCGTTCATGCCGGTCTTACCTTAAACAGGGGCTGTCCATACTCCACCGGATGAGCGTTCTCCACCAATACCTCCTCTATCACCCCATCAACGTCTGACTTGATCTCGTTCATTATCTTCATCGCCTCTATTATGCACACTACATCGCCCTTCTTGACCCTATCACCCTCTTTCACAAAAGGTTCAGCCCCCGGCGCCGGGGCTCTATAGAAGGTTCCCACCATGGGAGCCCGTATGTAGTGGAAGTTCTCTTCCTTTTGGTCGGCCCTCTCATCTTCGGCCTCAGTAGGTGGGGTTTGGACGGGGATGGGGGAGGGGATAGGCGGCGGTGAGGCGTCAGTATATTTGGAGAGTTTTATTTTAAAGTTTTCGGTTTCCAGCTCCAACGTTGCCACACCGCTACTCTCAAAGATCTCAAGTATCTCCCGTAGAAGATCCGTATCAAAACGTGCTGAACCTTTCTTAGACATATCAGGCCCTTCCGACATATTCACCCGTACGGGTATCTACTTTAACCACGTCTCCGGGGTTGATAAAGAGGGGTACTTTTATAACCTTGCCAGTTTCCAATGTGGCGGGTTTTGAACCTCCGCTTACGGTGTCCCCCCGAACGCCGGGAGGGGTGTCTACTACCTCCAGCTCTACGACAGTGGGTAATTCAACGGCTATGGGCCGATTGTCGGCGTAGAGGATCTGAACTTCCAATCCCTCTTTCAAGTAGGAGACGGTTTCTCCCAGATCTTCGTGCGAGAAAGTTATATCCTCATAGGTTTCAGCATCAAGGAAATGGTAAAAATCGCCGTCACGGTAGGAAAAGATGGCTGGTTTCCGTTCAACCATAACGAACTCCACGCTATCCAGATCCCGGATGGTGAAAGTTTGAACCCTGCCAGTATTCAGATCTTTGAGTTTGGCGGATACGGTGGCACCTCCACGGCCCTTGTGTATGTGTTGAAAATCCAAAACGATATACTCCCTACCCTCGTATCGGATGACAGAGCCTACCCTTAAACTTGCCATTGGTGAGCATTATACGGGAGAAAAGGGAAAGTTTTAAACGCCCTGGTCATCGGCATGCATACGAAGGATACCATATATGCAATCGCCCGTAAAATTTCTAGGAAAATGGTAACGAGAGCGATCGTTTCAGTTATATTACTAAATTTTGTGGCATGTGCAGTGGGTATGAAGAGAGGGGTTCAGCCCAGAGAAACAGAAGTTGTAGGGAAGTTAATTCTGGGTTTTGAGGTCCCCGGTGGATACGGTGACCTAACGGTAGGGGGGAACCCTTTTAAAAAACCACCGGGAGATCTCTCTCGAAAACTCGAAAAACAGACGGTATGGTCTATATGTCTTATTTTCTTCTTACCTTTCCAAAGAGGTTGCTTTTGAGTGCGACTCCGCTACCGGGTGTGGGAGTATCCTTAGGATACCTGCATAGAACAACCGAGGGACACCACCTATATGCCTCGGCCAACCTTGAGGTCACTTTCGGGCGTTATTATGGTAGGAGGAGTTATGATTTCGCTCTTTTCTTCGTGGGTATAAGTACTGGACGATCAACTCCCTGCAATCACCATTCTGGGGCCATGGCATGACCGTGGAGATGGATCTAAGGGGCAAATGGTGGGCGGCTCCATGGTAATAGGTGGGCTGTGATCAGCAGCCACACACCTTTAGATAAATGGGCACATAACTGAACAAGGGATAAAACAAGAGTCCCAAAAAGCCTTTACCCCATCTATCTTTCAGGGCGGGAATGAAAATAAAAAATCACATAAGACGATATTTTTTAATCGCTCATTTGGAAACCGGCAGCTTTTGAAAACACTCGTTTATAGAAAAACACATAGCTGCAGCGTGCTATCCCAAAAGTCTAAGGAAAGCGATCAAAATACTCGCCAATGCCACAAACTGACCTACCCAGAAGATGAACATCCACCTTATGAGGTCCGACCGCAGGCTCCCTATCTCTGTTTTCATCTCTGTCCGCAGACTCTCTATCTCTGTTTTCATCTCTCCCCTCAACTTACCTATCTCCTTCCACACTTTGCTCAACTCCAAGTAGAACTCCTTCCTTAGCTCCCCTAACTCCTCGGCTAGCCTACGAGCGAACCTCTCCTCCAAAACCTCTATGGACC
>JAADCS010000095.1 GCA_013154295.1 Thermotogae bacterium | reverse complement strand
GTACTCCTCCTTCCTCTTCACCTTCTTTAGCATCCCCTATAGCTCTTTTCTGCTCTCTTTGACTATTTTTTGCCACAGCCTTCTACCTTATAGGTGTTCGTTACTTATATGGGGGACACAAATGAGACTAAATAGTATAAGAGTACCACCTTCCACGTCGGTGATCACATATTTCAGGCAGTGAAAAGGATGTCGCGGTAAAACGTTTGAACGACACCGATAAAATACTTCTTCTATGTATGCCAAAACCTATTCAGCGATCCATTGGGGAATTGAAGGTATAAAGGTGGAGGTCGAGGTAGATTATGCCAAAGGAATACCCAAATTTGTAATAGTAGGCCTACCCGACGCCGAGGTCAAGGAGAGCAAAGAGCGAATACATTCGGCTATAAAAAACTCCGGATTCCCCTTTCCAACTGGGCGGATCCGAGTGAATCTCGCTCCGGCGGACGTTAGAAAGGAAGGATCACTTTTAGACCTTCCCATAGCTCTTAGCGTTTTAGCCGCCTTCGGTTATCTGCCGGCCGATGAGCTTCAAAAGTACATGTTCTTAGGCGAGCTGGCCTTAGACGGATCCTTAAGAAAGGTTGCTGGGGTTTTGCCGGCAGCCATACTATCGGCCAAGGAAAACCTCAAGTTAGTCGTTCCCTCCGAGAATGCCTACGAGGGGGCTGTTATAAGGGAGGCGAAGGTTTTCGGGGTGAGCACTCTCAAAGAAGCGGCCGATTTTGTATTGGGAAAGTTGGAACTGCGTAGAGCTACCTACAGCCCTGACCCGGTAGAGACACTCTATGACGTTGATATGGCCGATATAAAGGGCATGGACTATGCCAAAAGAGCCGCCGAAGTGGCTGCCGCCGGTTCTCACAACATGCTCCTTGTGGGACCTCCTGGATCCGGTAAGACCATGCTGGCACGTCGTATTCCCACCATACTCCCTCCCATGTCCGAAGAGGAAGCCGTTGAGACCACCAAGATATATTCGGTGGCGGGTTTGCTACCCTCCGGCGTAGGCCTAATAAGGAAGAGACCTTTCAGAGCCCCCCATCATACGGTGTCGGATGTGGCCCTCATAGGCGGGGGGAGCGTTCCTAGACCAGGCGAGGTATCTCTGGCTCATAATGGAGTTCTGTTTTTGGATGAACTGCCCGAATTTGGACGACAGGCTTTGGAAGCCCTGCGCCAGCCGATGGAGGATGGAAAGGTTGTTATAAGTAGGGCAAGGGGATCCGCTACGTTCCCGGCCCGCTTTATGCTGGTAGCTGCCATGAATCCATGCCCCTGTGGGCATTATGGAGACAAAAACCACACCTGCACATGTACGCTCTCGGCTATAAAACGTTACCAAAGTAAAGTTTCCGGTCCCCTACTGGATAGGATAGATATTTTCGTCAGCGTCCAACCCCTCGCCTATGACGAGTTCAGAGGCGTGAGGTCTGAATCCTCCGAGTCCATACGTGAGAGAGTGTTTGAGGCCCGCCAAAGGCAACTTCATCGTTACAGAAACTATCCGGGCATCTTCACCAACAGTCAGATGACCCCCAAACTCATGGAAAAGTTCTGCCACCTGAACGATACCGCGGAGAGCCTACTCAAGATGGCAGCGGATCGCATGGGTATATCTGCCAGAGGAATAACTCGTATCCTAAAACTGGCTCGTACTATAGCAGATTTGGAAGGTACGGACACCATAGAGACTCATCACGTGGCCGAGGCCATACAGTACAGGCAGAACGTAGGAGACTACTGGGTGGTTTCGGTGGTATGATCTCGGCCATAGTACCGATGCGCAACGAGGAGGAAAACGCCGAAGAATGTTTGAAGACCCTCAAGAGAGCCCTACAAGAAAGCGGCCAAGAGTGGGAAATAGTGGTTGTAGATGATGCTTCCAGAGATTCAACGCCACAGATACTTCAAACACTGGATTTTATTAAAGTAGTACGGATAGAAGAGGAGGAACGCACTCCAAACGTTGTAGGTAAAAGTTATGCCCTCTGGAGAGGATACACCGAAAGCCGTGGTGATGTTCTACTCTTTTTGGATGCAGACGTTAGACTTTCTCCTTTCAGTTTAAGGCGCGTTTTACGGCGATTTAAAAATGTGGATATGCTGTCGGTCAGTCCTCGCCAGATATACGGCAGCCCGTGGGAAGCGGCTCTCCAGCCCATGGTCTTCAAACTCTTAGGCAAACTTTATCCCTTGGATAAGGTGTCTGACTCCTCCTCACCTATAGCTGCTGCCAACGGCCAGTTCATCTTGATAAAAAGACACGTATATGAAGAGGTGGGAACCCACATGGCTTTGTTCCATGAGATCTTAGAAGATGTAAGGTTAGCCGAGAGAGTAAAGGCCAAAGGCTACCGGCTCCTTTTTTTGCACGGTGGAAAGTTCGGTATAGAGGCAAGGATGTACAGATCGTTGGATACCATGCTCGCGGGATGGGCGAAAAATCTAATGCTGCTCCTAAAAGGGAAGGTGAGATTGGGCGTATGGTTCGCCTTAACCAACCTCTTTGAGAGTTTAACGGTCTGGGTTTTGAGTTTGAGTTTTGTAGGATACGGGGACTATGGCATGGCTATGGGTGTATTCCTGTTGGGCAACCTCTATTTCGCTTATAGGTTCAAGACTCATCATCCCTTCTACAGCGTGGTACATGCCACGGTAGGATCATCACTCATGCTTTACCTCCTATGGTTGTCCTACGATTGGCACAGAAAGGGACGCGTAGTTTGGAGAGGTAGAACTTACCACCTTTACAATGTGGCCCTTGAAGATAAAAGAGATAACCCACCTACTTGAAGATGTGGAGGAGGGAACGGCCTTCGTGGTCTTAAAGGGTAAAATCTTCAACAATCTGAAAGACGTGCCGGAAGCCTTGCGAAAGGGAACCGAACTCCTTATAACTGAGAGGAGCCTCTCCTACCCGGTAGCCCAGGTTGTGGGGAACGATCCCCGCCTATCTGCCCTCCATCTGGCCGAACGCGTATACCCGATGTGGAGGAACCTAAAATTGGTCGGTATAACTGGAACCAACGGTAAAACAACGACCTCCTTTCTAACCCACGGAGCCTTGGAGCGACTGGGTGAGCCAACGGTTTTGGTGGGAACCGTAGTATGGTACGATCTTTATAGACGCGCACCTGCCAAATTGACTACACCAGAGGCTTTCTACCTTAGGAGAATCTTAGGACGTGGAGCGAGGAAAGGGGCCAGGTTCGGAGTTATGGAGGTATCCTCGATCGGTTTGGTGCAGGGGAGAGTTAGGGGGGTTGAGTTTGAGGTAGGGGTTTTAACGAACATCGGTTGGGATCACATAGACTATCACGGTAGCTACGAGGAATACGTCAAAGCTAAGATACTTCTCTTTCGTCAAAGTAGAAAGGCCCTACTCAATGCCGACGACCCCCTATGGAAGACCTTCAAAAGGGCCAGTGTAGGGCATATATTCACCTACGGACGTAATGGGAAGGATTTCCCCTATCGGGTGTTAGAGAAGACGTCCAGGGGAATGATTTTGGAGGTGGCAGGACACAGGATATCGACGCCCCTTTTAGGCGAATTTAATGCTCAAAACCTGGTTGCCGCCTTCGGATCCCTCGTACTCCTGGGTTTCAATCCTGAAAGCGCTGCGTGGGCTTTGAGCGATTTAAAAGGTCCCCCCGGAAGGTTGGAGAGGGTATTCGATGGTGATTTCTCTGTCTTTGTGGATTATGCCCACACACCGGATGCTATAGATCGCGTCCTCGGGGTCCTAAGACCCCATTTCAAACGACTCCTTGTAGTCTTTGGCGCCGGGGGAAACAGAGACAGAAGCAAAAGACCCAAGATGGCTAAAACGGTGGAGAGATGGGCTGACCTGGTAGTTCTCACTTCCGACAATCCCCGTTGGGAGGATCCTAAAGCTATAGTAAGGGATATAGCTGTAGGTTTTAAACGCATTCAACCTGTTGAAATTTTAGACCGACGGGAGGCCATAGAGTTTGCCATAAAAAGCGCCCGTAGGAGGGATGCGATCGTTATCCTTGGTAAAGGGCACGAAAACTATCAGGAAATAGAAGGCAAGCGGATCCCCTTTTCGGATGCGGAGGTTGTCAGGGAAATACTAAGTTAGGTCACTTCACATATACATTTCCCCCGTACAATAGCTCATATGCCTTCAGTGGCCATAATGGACGATCTGGATCCGGTAGCCAAGGAGATCTTAAGAGGGGGAGGCTTAACGCTTCTTCCTCCTGACCGATACATGGAAGCCCAAGCCATCATAGTTAGAAGTCGCACGAAGGTGGATCGTAATTTCATAGATTCTGCCCCCCACCTAAAGCTCATCGTAAGAGCCGGTGTCGGTCTTGACAACATAGACCTAAAGTATGCCCGCGAGAGAGGAATAGTCGTACTCAACACTCCAAAGGCCACGGTAATCTCCGTCGCCGAGCTGACCTTTGGCCTCATGTTGGCCGCCGCTCGTCACATCCCCAGGGCCCACTCCAGTACCAAAGCTGGCATGTGGGAGAAGAAGAGGCTCAAAGGGATGGAACTGTACGGAAAGCGCTTAGGAATAGTAGGCATGGGGAATATCGGAAGGACCGTAGCAGAGAGAGCCAAAGCCTTTGGAATGAAAGTAACCTATTACGACATCGTTGAAGTCCCTGGCTGGGAGAAACTGAACCTACCGCAGCTCTTCTCGGTCAGTGATGTGATAACCCTCCATCTACCTCTAAACGATGGGACCAAAGGGATGATAAACTACGAGCTTATGTCCAAGATGAAGGATGGAGCCATACTGATAAACACGGCCAGAGGAGGATTAATCCCCACCCAGGATCTCATCCGCATCCTGCAGGAAGGTAGGGTGACCGTAGCCTTGGACGTGTTTGAGGAGGAGCCACCGCCTCCCGAACTCCTGCGCTTTGATAACCTGATAGTAACCCCTCACATAGGTGCCCAAACTAGGGAAGCCCAGAAAAGAGCCGCCAGAGAAGCCGCGGAGGCGGTCCTTAAATTCTTCAATGAGGCCGCCTGAAGTATTTCTATCCTTGGAGGATTTCGCCGTACCCTATGAAGATCTATGGGCATTTTTACACTCTTCTGGAAGGCACCTACAGAAACTGCATCTTCGCCACATAGGTCAAACCTATCTCCTCATAGAACAGGACTTTTGGTTAGATGGTAAGTGGATGCATAGGCGCTCACTTCTATGCATGGTAGACAAGGGACGTTATCGGATATACCCCCATGAGGATACCTTTGACGAAGGTGTGGCTTTCTACCGAAAGTTGAGTTCGGAGTTTCCCTACCAGTTTGCTCCTATAATGCTCATCGGAGAGGATAGGGAGGAGGTTTTGAAGAGGGCCCAAAAAGGGGACCTACTGTACAAGGGGAGTTTTTACGGCGTTGAGATCCGCATATTCACCGCGCAAGTGGAGGGGGATCTACCCCACGAGATGGTGATAGCTGACGGCCATCACAGATTCGCCGGTTACGGTGACGAAATCTTTGCGGCTTTTATGGATGTGAGAGATCCAGCTCTTCGAATCCTTCCCACCCACAGGGGTGTGAAGATCGGGATAGCCGAGTTAAAAGAGATCTTAAAGAACCGTCGTATAACCCCCAAACCCTTGAGAGGTTTCCACCTGCATTACCTGCGAAGATTCCCCGTGCTTTTAAGGTTCATACATGGCAGAACTGTTGGATTAAACTTTGAAGTTGAAAACGATCCTCTATGTTCTGTACCCACCTACATGAGTGATCACATTCTCTTAGCAGGTGATATTCAAAGGATAGTAGGTTATGAGAGGTATCCCGAAAGCGCCTTCAAGCGGTTACAAAATGGTGAGTACGATCTTGTCCTCTTCGTAAAGGCCACCACACCGACTCAAGTTCTAAAAGTGGCCAAGTCCGGTTTACGTATGCCGAGAAAATCAACTGATTTCTTTCCAAAACTGATAGCGGGACCGATTTTTGTGAGGTGATCAAGAAAATCTCATAGCCGTGGAGTTATTAAATTCACGGTAAAACCACCTCGTATCCCCCCACTGACCTGGTGTATTCCACGAAAGCCCGGTAGACATCGTGGCTTTCCAAGGTTAGAGAATCACCGATCACCACCAATTTAACCTTAGGCCTCGTTATGGCCACGTTGAGACGCCGGGTATCCACCAGGAAACCTATCTCCCGGTAGGAGTTGGAACGTACGAATGAAACCACTATCACCTCTTTCTCTCTGCCTTGAAACCCATCTACGGTTTTGATCTCAACCTCGTTTGGAACGCCATTCTCCCAAAGTAGACTTCTCATGTGATCTACCTGATCGTCGTAGGGCGATATAACACCCACATCCTTGGCCTTCAGTCCCAATTTCAAAAGATTTTGCACAACCCTAAGAACGATCCTTGCTTCTCCTTCGTTGTAGTAGGAAGTGGAACCTCTCCTCTGCCTTTCCGGGGACCTTCCAAGAGTATCGGTAAATACCAACGGTCTATCGGGATCGAGAATACGATCGTAGGGATGAGGAACATCGCCCAAAACTTCCACACCTATACCTAAATCCCTAAGCGTCCGGTGGGCTACACTCTCGTGGGCTATAATCTTCCCATCGTAGAAAGTTTTAGCCGGAAAGCGCATTATCACCTCGTTCATGCGATACTGAACCCTCAACATCTCTTTTATACCGGATCCGTAAACTTCTAACATCCTCTCAAACAGGGTCCGCTGTAGGTGGGGAGCGGCCTCCTCGCTCAACACGGTGGGGGGAAGTTGCTTATGGTCCCCCGCCATCAACCATCTCTCACCCTTTACCATAGGTATAAGACACGAAGGTTCGGTGGATTGGGTAGCCTCATCTATAACCACCACATCAAAGTCCCTATTAGCGAGAACCTCACTCCCGGCGGAGGAGTTGGTAGAGCATATCACCTCCGCATTTTCAAGTATCCTATCTATGGCTATGGCCTCGTATTCCTTGGCTTTTTCAATCAAAGCGTTTATCCTTCTTTGGATACGTAACCAGTCGGCCATCGCTCTTATGACCTTGACCGGAACCCCTCTGACCGATTCTCCCTTTTCGGCGTAACGAACTATATCCTCATCCGACATCCCCCTCCTCCACCTCGGTGAAGGGGAGGTGTATTTTTCCTGTTCCTCCTTCAGACTATCCACCTCCTCATACAGCCTAAGTGCTCTTTTATAGTCCTCGTCGTATTGGAGAAGATAGTCGAGGGTGTATTTGACAACCGTGTCCGTTATTCGCGATGGATTTCCCACCCTAACCACTTTGATCCCATAGTTGGCCAACTTCTCCACCAGGTTATCGGTGGCCACGTTAGAATCAGCTGTCGCCAACACCCGGTTACCCACCTTCACCAGCTGGTAGATGATCTCACTTACAGTCGTAGTTTTACCGGTTCCCGGAGGTCCGTGCACCAGAAAGACGGGATCGGAAGCCACCGCTTTGAAAACCGCCGCTCTCTGACTGTTGTTGAGCTTACCGTTAAAAATCTTCAGAGGTTTCGAGATCACCTTTGGTTCCACCCGTCCCAAAAGTAAATCCAACAGTTTCGAATTCTCTTTTAATCTTCTTAAGGCCTCTAACATACGACGAAAGGTTACATCGTTGGCAAAGAGATCTATGCGTACTCCCTTACCCAAAGCGTAGGACGGAGGGTGACGGTCGTAGGCGACGGTTAAGGAGAAACGTGTCTTTTCCACTACGGTACCTTGGATCTCGTTGCCTCTGGGTTTACCCTTGCTCGCTATCACCAGATCCCCCACCTTTATCTCGGTCTGCGGCAACCCTCCTCGGCGCACGTATTTGACCAGATAGGTACCTCCCAATCCTCTTCCCACCAACTTACCTCTCAAGTTCAGTATGGCCCTCCCCAACCTCTCCCTCTTCTCACCGGAAAGTCTCTTTATCTCACGGCGATGAAACTCAATTTCCGCCTCCCTCTCCAAAAGTATGAGACGTTTAAAGTGGGAATAGTAGTCCTCGTAATTTCTAAACTTCAAGTGGCGATTCTATGGTCGCCTTTAGGGATCCACCACCTCATCAAAGGTTGGGGTTATCCGAAGGGGTAAGGGTACCCTACCGACACCCACCAGATGTTTCCTGTGCCACCTTAAAGAGTCTACGACCACACCCCTCTTGGAAGAGGCATGGACCATGAGACCATCGCCGAGGTATATACCCACATGTCCCACGGGCTTTTTGAAGTAGTCAAAGAAGAGCAAATCACCGGGTCGCATACTGTCCAAGGGAACGGGTTTGGCCCAGCGGTACATCTGGCTCGCTGTCCTCGGCGGAGAATGGCCTAGCTCCTTCAAAACGGTGGCTACGAAACCGCTACAATCAAAACCACTCGTGTCGGTCCCCCCGTATCGGTACGGGACACCCAAGTAGGGGAGGGAGAGGTATAGAACCGCCAGCGTTAGATCCAAGGATCCCACTCCATTTTAACGAGAATCAGCCACCCAATTGGAGGCGAGCCAGAACAAGTCGCTGAATCTCGCTGGTACCTTCACCTATCTCGAGGATCTTGGTATCCCTCCAGAGCCTCTCCGCCTCACTCCAAAGTACCCCCTCAACACCCATGAGATCTAGAAGCATATTCACGGCTCTCATCGCATATTCGGAGGCCACCAACTTGGCTACGGCCGCGTACTTCGTGTAGCGTTTCCCAGAATCCTTCATGTCAGCCGCCATATAGGTGTAGTAGCGTGTTGTTTCCAACATCCAAACCAGGTCTGCCACCCGGAAGGAATAGTACTCGTTGTGTTGCAGACCGTTGACCTTCACGTACGTGGTAGCCAGCTCCAAAGCTCTAACTATGGTACCCACACCCATCGCCGCTATACCTACTCTCCCAGCATCCAGTGAGGCAAGGGCGTATTTCAATCCCGCTCCCCTCTCACCTATGAGATTTTCCTTAGGAACGAAAACGTCATCAAAGGAGAGGGCTGACGTGACCGAACCTCTCCATCCCAACTTATCCTCGTCCTTGAGTACGTGGAAACCTTCAGAATCGGTGGGTACCAGAAGGGCACTTATACCCCTCTTCCCCTTTTCAGGATCCGTCTTGGCCATCACTATAACGAAATCAGCCACCGAACCGTTGGTTATGAACTGCTTCTGACCGTTTATGATGAAACCGTCCTCCGCCTCCTCGGCACGTGTTCTCAAAGCTCCGGCATCGGATCCACAGCACGGCTCCGTAAGGCCAAAGGCTCCTATGTTCTCCCCTGTGGCCAACTTGGGGAGGTATCTTTTCTTGATATGTTCTCCGGCGAAATGTATAAGGAAGTTGGATACTAAGCCAGAGGTAACGGCGAAGGTGACGGCAGTTGAGGGGCAAACTCTGGTTAGCTCCTCTATGAAGATAGCATAGTGGCGAGAGGATAGACCCAAACCACCGTATTCCTTGGGAATTATAACGCCACCAAGATCGGCCTTGAACACAGCCTCAACGCTCTCCCTGGCAAATCTGTCCTCTCTATCCACTCTCATGGCGTAGGGCCTCACATGCCTCTCGGCGATCTCCCTAACATACTCCCTGAACTCCCCATGATCCTTAAATTCCATAGGGAGTATTTTACGGTGGTATCCAAAAGGGAATGTCTAACTCCCGATCTCCAAACTGAAGTCAACGTGCGGCGGGGACTTGGTCAAAGCTCCCACCGATATTCTGTCTGGCTTTAAAGAGGCATACCTTCCAACGTTCTCAAGGGTTACACCGCCAGAAATTTCAACCTTGAAACCCATATCCCGTGCCAGAGGTATAAGATACCTCAAGGTCTCCACATCCATGTTGTCCAGAAGCACCCACTCGACGGACAGACCTTCAAGAGAGCGCAGTTCCTCTTCGTTCTCCACTTCTACCACGAGGGGAGCATGAGGGTTTAATCTTCTAAACTTCAAAACGGCTTCCTTAAGGGAACCTATCAAGCGTTTATGGTTGTCCTTGATCATGGCTACATCCGAAAGACCCATGCGATGATTGTACCCTCCTCCCATACGCACCGCATACTTATCCAAACGTCGCCACAGGGGTAAGGTCTTGCGGGTGTCATAGATGGGAACCGGATGTGCCCGCTTTACGAATAGGGAAGTAAGTGTGGCGATTCCACATGCTCTACCTAAAAGGTTCAAAAGTGTGCGCTCAATTAGAAGAATATCCGAGGCTTTACCCTGTAAAATGGCGACTATATCTCCAGTCTTGAAGCCGTTGCCATCCCTCACCACCTGGCTAATCTCTATGCTAAAACCCTCCATAACCGCCTCAAAGATAGGTCTCCCAGCCATAACTCCTCCATCCCCGGCGACTATGTACCCATCGGCTTTCTCATTAGAAAGCAAACTCTCGCTCGTCAGATCCCCAAAGGGGGCATCCTCTTCGACGGCCCTCTTGAAAGTGTCCAAAAGGAACATCGTAGATTCTAAAGGGGCTTTCCATAACAGTACGGATCACCAGTATAATACCCGCTTATGAAGGTGCATTCGTCGGTAAAGAAGCGGTGTGCGTACTGCAAGATAGTGCGCCGAAAAGGGCGCGTTTATATTATATGCAGTAAGAACCCCAAACACAAGCAGAGGCAGGGTTAAAAATAAGGAGGGAAAATGGCCAGAATAGCAGGTGTTGATATTCCGAGGGATAAACCCGTGTGGGTGGCACTGGGTTACATATACGGCATAGGGCCAAGTCTGGCCATGAAGATATTGGCCAGCACGGGCGTGGATCCCTTCAAGAGAGCCAGGGAACTTACGGATGACGAGGTGACGCGCCTTAGGGCTGAAGTTGAAAAGTACAAGGTTGAAGGTACCCTTAGGGCCGAGATTCAACGCAACATAAAACGTCTGATTGATATAAACTCCTACAGGGGTATAAGGCATAAACTCGGCCTTCCCGTCCGAGGTCAGAGGACCCGCCACAACGCCCGTACCCGTAAAGGACCGAGGGGTAACATATTCGCTAAGCTCAAGAAGAAGAGGCAGGGATAAGGAGGTAGAAGATGGCCAGAAGGAGAACTACGAAGAAGAAGAGCAAGAAAGCACCGGCAGAAGGGATAGTGTATATACAGTCCACATTCAACAACACCATCGTTACCATAACCGACTTGCAGGGTAACACCATAACGTGGGCTTCGGGTGGAACGGTGGGATTCTCCGGGACGAGGAAAAGCACCCCCTTCGCCGCGTCCCGTGCCGCCGAGGAAGCCGCCCGCGAGGCTAAAAAGATGGGTATGGAACGCGTTGAGATCAGGGTCAAGGGAGCTGGCCCCGGCAGGGAGGCCGCTATCAGATCCGTCGCGGCCGCCGGTTTGGATGTGGTTGCCATAGTGGATATAACACCCATACCGCATAATGGAGTAAGACCACCTAAGAAGAGGGCTGTTTGATATGGCGAGATACACCGGATCAGTCTGTAGGCTTTGCAGAAGAAGCGGAGAGAAGCTGTACCTCAAGGGGGAGAAGTGTTTCACTAGCAAATGCCCCTTTGAGAGGAGACCGTATCCCCCAGGCCAGCATGGTCTAACTCGCAAGTCCTCTAAGATGTCCATCTATGGCCAGCAGCTCCGTGAGAAACAGAAAGTGAAGTGGATGTACGGCATGCTGGAGGCCCAGTTTAAGCGTTTCTTCCGTATAGCGGCTAACATGCCCGGAGACACCGGCGAGAACTTCCTATCGCTTCTGGAAAGGCGTCTTGATAACGTGGTCTATAGAGCAGGATTCGCCAAGAGCCGAAAGCAGGCGCGCCAGATAGTCAGACACGGCCATATAACCGTAAACGGTCACAAAGTCGATATACCCTCCTACATAGTGAAAACCGGTGACGTCGTACAGGTCGCCGAACATTTCAGGGAGAACCGTGAGATCAAAGAGGCCGTGGCTCAGAAGCGCACGCCTCCCGCCTGGTTAGAAGTAGATCCTTCCAATCTGACGGCCAAAGTGTTAAGGTTGCCTCAGAGAGCCGATATCACGCACCCCATCAACGAGCGACTGATAGTGGAGTTCTACTCCCGATAAGGAGGTTTTGGTATGACCGAAATTAGAGGTTTGAACGACCTCATCTTCTCCGAAGGCGTATATTACGAAGAGGACGACTCTTACGGAAGGTTTGAGATGGGTCCTCTAAGTAAAAGCTACGGCATCACGTTGGGCAACTTGATAAGGCGGATAGTTTTAACTTCATCCTCTGGGGCAGCGATCATAGCCGCCCGTTTCAAAGGTATAAAACACGAGTTCGCCGGAATACCAGGTATAATGGAGGATATACCCACCATAAGTTTGAACCTGAAACGTATAAGGTTCAAGGTAGCTCATCCCTTTCAGAACATCATAGAACTCAAGTTGAAGTTCGTAGCCGAGGGGGATGAGCCGTACGAGATCAAAGCGGGTGATCTGGACACCCCCTTGGGTATAGAGGTAGTCAACAAAGATCAACATATAGCCACTCTGGTAGCCAGGGATGCCGAACTGATAGGCGAGCTCTATCTGGCCTATGGACGCGGGTACATGACCGGTGACGATGTTCTCTACGAACTTAGGAGATATAGATCCAAACTCCCCGAAAAGGGTGATGTGATCTTTTTGGATGCCATCTTTACGCCAGTAGTGAAAGCCAACTTCTACGTGGAGGATTTCCTATATAGCGGCAAGTTCGATAAGGAAAAACTGGTAGTGGAGATTTGGACCGACGGCTCACGAAAACCTTCCACGGTCTTCTTCGAGGCGGTGGAGATAGCCACCGATATGTTAAGACCCCTCCACAACATCCTCAACGAACCCATAAAGCCAAAGAGATACATACTACCAAACGAGGAACTGGAGTTCAGGAAGAGAAAGTTAGCCACGCCCATAGCGGCCATTCTCAAAAGCGAACTACCGAGTAAGCTGGTCAGAGCCATAGAGAAAGCTGGTATACCCACCTTCGGAGAACTTTTAAAGCACACACCTCAAAATCTGCGCGAAGAGTACGGTTTTTCAGAGGAAGATGTGGCCCTCATAGAGGACGCCGTCAAACGTCTTGGATTTGAGATGGGAAGGGATTACTGGAAGGAGTTGGAGCAAGCTGAAGGAGGTGAGATATGAGACACAGGGATAAGAGAATAAAGTTGGGTAGAGAAAGGGAGCATAGAAAGGCCCTCTTGAGGAACCTGGCAAGAGAGATGATAGAACATTACGCCATAGAGACCACCACCGTACGGGCCAAAGCTGCCAAATCCCTCCTGGAGCATCTTCTCCAGCTGGCCAAAGAGGTCATCCAAAATCCGGAGTTAAACGTTCACAACCGCCGAAAGGCTTTTCGCATCTTAGCCGACAGGAAATACGTAAATCGTCTGTTTGATGAGATCGCTCCCAAGGTCAAAGGGGTGCGGCTCGTGAGGGTTAAGATAAGGAGAGGGGACGCCGCCGAGATCTCCCGTTTAGAATTCATCCTGTGAGGGTACTGGTATCGGATTTCGGGGGTTTAAGGGTAAAATGGGGAATATTCGAGGAGGGGGAGTTGGTGGAGAGGGGGATAACCGACTCCTCCTCCATCTCCGATCCTCAAAAGTTCAAACTCTTTTTAAATAGATTTTCCTTCGATAGGTTCGTTTTAGGTTTTGCTGGCCTAATAAAGGAAGGTACTATACTTCACGCTCCCAACCATCCACGTTGGGAGGGTTACAACCTATACCGTGTATTCTCCGAGTATGATCTTTTGGTGGATAACGACGCCAACCTCTTCACCTTAGGCGAGGCCATATACGGTGCCGGTAAGGGCAAAAGGTTCGTCTTAGGTGTAACCTTGGGTACCGGTGTGGGAGGTGGCCTGGTTATAGACGGTGAGATAGTGCGTGGAGCGGGGGGGTTAGGAATGGAGATCGGACATATTACTATAGGAATGGAAGGTCCCCCTTGCAACTGTGGTTCCTACGGGTGTGCCGAATCCTACCTGGGCGGTGTCTACTTCGTAGAACGGGCTAGCCGCCTATTTCTAAGACACGGGCGTTCCGCTCCTAAAAGTATGAAACACCTTGAGGAAGCAGCGCGCATAGGTGTGAGCCTTGCCCGAAGCCTTTGGGAAGAATACGGACGATATCTGGGCATCCTGGTGGCCTCTCTCATAAACATATTTGACCCGGAGGTCATAGTTCTGGGTGGCGGTATAGCTGGTGCGTACGACCTCTTTAAAGAGAACATGTTCAAGGAGATCCGTAGGAGAAGGGTGGCTTACGTTCTGGATACCGAGATAGTACCCAGCGCTTTAGGCCCGGATGCCGCGCTTTGGGGTGGTTGCTATCTGGTGTGCGGTACCGAGGCCTCACCCAACAAGTCTCCAAAGGGCAACAGCGAAAGCCAAACCTAAAGATAACGAACTCAAAAGGCTCTCCTTTGAGAACCCGAAGAGTTTGAAACTCCAAAATAGAACCGAGGCGGATACCGAAAGCGATACCGCCAAAGCCACCCCCGAAGTTCCAAGTAACCGTGCTAGGGGAAAGACCAGAGCGATGTTTAGGGCGGTAGACAGAGCCAACCCCAAGTTGGCTAACTTCCTCCGGAACGTGGCAAACAGGTAGGAGACGAATACGGATGATAGAGCATATGCGGGTATGGTGGGTACGTATCCTAACAGGGTTCTAAAAGTACTTTGAGCGTCGGTAGAGGAGAATTTACCTCGCACGAAGGCGATCTCTACGAACACATCCCCAAAGAGTACATAGAGAAGCACAACTAGGAGAGTTATGGATGAGACGAATAGGAGACCTCGCCAAAGATGTTGACGAGCGTTATCCACGTCCTCGGAAACGCTTTTGCTAAGGACCGTCCCCGTGGCAACTCCAAACAACCCTTGGGGAAGATGCACCAACCTGAAAGCGTAGCTTAGGTAAGCCAAGGACCCCGTAGGGAGTGTAGATGCCACCACCGTATTTATCAAAGTGGCTGTCTGCAAAAATCCTGTATTTAAGCTCATTGATAGCCAATTCTTAATAAATTCCTTTAACGCTGGATGTTTAAAGTTGGGTTTCTCCCATTTTTCTTTAATGAATATCATCAAGAACGTTGCTTGTAAAAAGGTCCCAAAGGTAAAAGCAACCGCTCCCAGTATGGGCCAACGACGGGCGAAGAGGAGCAATGCGATGTTACCCAAGTTAAAGAAGACAGGAGACACGCCGGTTATAAAGAACCTCCCCTTGGTATTTAAAATCCCCATAGCTACGGCCGATACACTTATGAACAGGAGGGCTGGAAAGGTTATCCGAACACCCCACACGGCAAAGGAGTACTTATGTGGATCCGATAGGAAGCCGGGCGCGACCACCCTCACGATCGTGGGAGCTAAGAGAATGCCGAGAGGTACCAGGAGGGCCGCGGCGCCCACTATTATCGTGAATAAGGCCCAAAGGAGCCTTCTATCCTTCCAACGGGTTAAAACCGGCACGAAGGCATTTTGGGATACCCCTTCGGCCAACATACCACGGAGCATCGTGGGGATACGTATAGCTACCACAACAGCGTCAGCGTATCCCGAAGCACCGAGGGAGTATGCAAAAACGATCTCTCTCAAAAATCCCAGGATGCGACTTAAAAAGGTACCCACACTAAAGGATAGGACCGACCTTATCCTCACAGACCGACCTATTCTATGGTTGCCGGGATCCGTCGGGGTTAGAATACAAACTGTGAAGGTAGGTTTCGTTGCCATAGTCGGGCGTCCCAACGTGGGCAAATCCACCTTGGTCAATGCCCTCTTGAAGTTCAAGTTGGCGGCTGTGAGTCCTAAACCCCAGACCAGCCGTTTTAAAATCATTGGCATAATAACCGACGAGGATGCCCAGATAGTTCTTGTGGATACACCTGGCATCCTCCAAAAGAGCAAGTACACCCTTCACGACTACATGCTCAAAGAGGCCAAAACCGCTATGGCGGAAGCAGATGTCGTGCTTCTCGTGGTAGAACCGAAACCCCCAGGTGACATAGAGGAGGCTATTTTGGAGGAGTTTCGCAGGTCCAAGGAGAAGAGACCAGTCATCCTGGTCATAAATAAAATAGATACAGTTCATAAGAATGCTCTCCTTCCTATCATGCAGACCTACTCCGAGATGTACGACTTTGCAGAGATAGTACCTGTTAGCGCCTTAAAAGGAGACGGCCTTGACATACTTTTGGATGTGATCAAGAAACATCTACCGGAGGGAACACCTTTCTACCCTGGTGACGAGATAACCGACAAACCGCTAAGGTTCATCATAGCGGAGATAATACGGGAAAGAATATTCGTGCACTACCGGGAGGAGATACCCTACTCAACGGCCGTGAAGGTGGAGGAGTTTCGCGAGAGCGATGATCCGAACAAGCCAGTTTATATACGGGCAACCATATACGTGGAGAGACCATCCCAGAAGGCCATAATAATCGGACGCCGTGGAAGGGCTATCAAGAGAGTTGGCATAGAGGCCCGTAAACAGATAGAGGCCATTCTGGGGCGTAAGGTTTATTTGGATCTTTGGGTTAAAGTCAAAAAGAAATGGAGAGAAAATCTCCGCTTCATAAGGGAACTGGAGTTAGGCCTTTAGAGTTCCACCTTACCCTTGACCAACCACGATCTACCGTCTTTGGAGACGAAGACTATACCCGTGAAGAAGAGATAACCGAAGCGATGAAGCATAGATAGGCCTAACTCGTAGTCCTTACCTTTGAGTTCGGTTTTGCCAAGGAGAGGTTCGTACTCCCCCAGGGGTGGCGCCTTCCGCTTGGAGAACACCTCACGCCAGCTAAGTGTTATCTTTTTGGGTTTCACCTCCGGACCGCAGGGGGCCGAGTTTAAGGTTCTGAAAACCTCCTTCAAAAGAGGAATATTATCGGGAGGACCCACCACCTCAACTCTCTTTACAAAGTCATCGGTCCTATAAATGAAACGATATATGGGCAGATCGGTGCCCTGAAAGTACGAGTACCTATCCTGTAGTTTCCTCCAATCCTCCGGTGAGAGGAGCTTTTCCGGAAAGTCTATGTAACAGTACCTCGTCTTTCCTCCCTCGCTTCTTAAAACCACCCCTTTCCTTCCCTCCACTTTGGCCAGGGGAATGGAGGTGCCGTGATGCTCTTCAAATACTTGCAAGGAAACCGTAGGCCTATGCCCCATCGCTAACAGGATGATCATGTATCACTCTCCCACTTTACCTTAAGCTGCTTCGCCGCCTTAACCTCATCCAAACGACCCACCGGCGTGGTATGGGGTGCCTCTTTGACCAACTCCGGGTTTTCGTAGGCTTCCCTTTTTATCTTTATAAGGGCTTCGGCAAAGGCTTCCAGCGTCTCCTTAGTTTCGGTTTCAGTCGGTTCTATCATCAGGGCTTCGGGAACTATGAGAGGGAAGTAGACGGTGGGGGCGTGGAAGCCATAGTCCAAAAGGCGTTTGGCTATATCGTAGGTGCGCACACCTGTCTCTCTTTTTATGGGCATGGCAGTCAAAACGAACTCGTGCATGTTCCTGGTAGGATAGGCTACCTTGAACTCACCCTCAAGTAGATGTCTTAGGTAGTTGGCGTTTAGAACAGCATCGGCCGCCGCCTGCTTTAAACCCTCACCTCCCATGGACAATATGTACGCGTAGGCCCTTACCATGACCAGAAAGTGGCCGTAGAAGGTATGCATCTTACCTATGCTTAAGGGTTTGTCCCAATTGAGATGATACCTCTGGGAGTCGGGATCGTACTCCACCGTGGGGACGGGGGTGAAGGGCCAAAGATGTTCCCTCATCAGGACCACACCTGCTCCGGGACCACCCCCGCCATGGGGAGTTGAGAAAGTCTTGTGCAAGTTTAGATGTACTACGTCTATACCCAAATCGGCCAAAGATACCCATCCCATCAGAGCGTTGAAGTTAGCTCCGTCCATATACACCTGTCCTCCGGCCTCATGCACTATACGGGTTATCTCCTTTATCTCCCTTTCAAACAACCCCAAGGTATTGGGGTTGGTAATCATGAGACCCACGGTCCTATCGGACACCTTGGCCTTAAGATCTTCCACATCCAACGTACCGTTGGTGTTGGATCTGACCTCTATAGCCTTGAAACCCGCCATGGAGGCGGTGGCGGGGTTGGTTCCATGGGCCGAATCGGGTATAAGGACCTCATCCCTGTGGCCCTCACCCTTATGTTTCAGGTAGGCCTTTATCATGAGGATGCCGGTCAGTTCCCCGCTAGCACCAGCCACAGGCTGAAGTGTAGCCCCTTCCATACCTGTGAGGGTTTTCAGATACTCCTGAAGTTCGTACATGATACGCAAAGCTCCTTGTACCAAACTATCCGGAGCGTTCGGATGCAGATGGGTTAGCTGGGGAAGGCGAGCCACATCCTCGTTGAACTTAGGGTTGTACTTCATCGTACAGGAACCTAAAGGATAAAAGCCTATATCAACCCCCCAGTTCTTTTGAGAGAGACGTACATAGTGACGCACCACCTCATTTTCCGGCACGTTGGGTATGCCTAAGGGGACTGTTCGTCTCAACTCTTGGGGTATGGGATACTCCTTGGGGAAGTCCGGAACCGGAAAACCCCTGACCCCATCCCGGTTTTTCTCAAAGATAACCTTATCATCTTTTACGAGCATGCATCGTATTCTAAGGATGGGCCGGGACGAGCTGGTGTCAAAATGTCCAAGCAATTGTACCTACAAGAAGGGCCCAAAAAGTTCTCTTTCGGGTGTAGAATTCAACCAACTATGATCGGGATATTAATAGGATGGGTGGTTGCGCCTGTTATCACGGATACGGTTTACGTGGGGGATACATGCCCCGGCACAGCCGTTGATTCAGCTTTGATGGGAGTACCGTCGGCCTACGCTTGCGCCGACGTGATGTTCGTGTTTGACCGCACCGGTTCCATGACTAGCGAGCTTTCCTACGCCGTTGCCAACGCCAACGCCATAATGGACTCTTTAATGGCCTCCATATCCGACGTTAGGTTTGGGGCCGCCTCCCACGCCGACTATCCGGCCTCTTACAGCTATTGTGGATACTCTAATACCTACGGCTCCAGTAGTGATTATCCTTACAGCTTAAATCAACCTCTCACTTACGACACGGCCACAGTACGGGCCGTCCTTTCATCCATATCCAGTACGCTCTATGGAGCCGACGGCCCCGAAAGCTACGCCAGAGCCCTTTGGGAGATGTTACACGATACCGCCATCGGTTGGAGGGCCGAATGTGCTCGCTTTGTGATCTTCTGGCTTGACAACATCCCCCACGCCTGTGATCTGAACGATCTTAGCCGTGCTTACTCTTACAACACCGGCACCGATCCCGGAAGGGACGCTGTCGCAGGAACTTCCGACGATATACTCTGGTATCCTTTGCTCCATGATCTGCGCACCAGCGGTATAACACCTATAATAATGGTAAGCGCCCTTATTAGCGGATACCTGAATGCGTGGCAGTACTGGATGAGTGATACCTTGGCCAACGGTATAGCCACCATACGTGGAAGTGGAATAGCTCGCCAGATAGACTCCATAGTAGATGCTACGGCTGACGTGGTGGATTCGCTCTGGCCACAGGTTAGGGAAGCTACCTACGCTCCTTGGGTTAGCTTCACACCTCCCTACTACACCGATATAACCCTTACGCCCCCAGAGGATACTTTCAGCTTCACCATACATTTCAACGTACCTTCAACCACACCCCGCGGCCTCTATACCTTCCACATAGATTACTATCGCGATGCCATAAGGGTTGACACCCAGCTGGTCAACCTGTACGTTGAGAACTGTACGATCGGATGGGACGATCCTACTGCTATCAGCGAAAGGAAAGAAAACTCCCTATACGTGGCTGGAACCATCATAAACGTTCCCCAGGAGTACCAGGTTGAAATCTACACTGTAGATGGTAAAAGGATCCTGACCCTCTCGGCCGGAAAACATGATCTAAGATCCGTTCTAAAACCTGGTGTGTACTTGGGTAGAACCTCTGGCCCCAAGAGTGTCGTCTTTAAGATCATCATCAGATAGCTAGCCACAGCGAACGGATGGGGGATCTTCCCCCATCCATTTATATCCAGCCGAACTGTGGAGGTGAGATTTTTATTATTCTCATTACGTTGAAGTATTTGAAACGTCCTTCACCTGTGTCCCCTATAATATAGCTCTTCAAGATAGTTATAGGCCTTATGTCCCACTCCGAAAGACCGTAGCGGTGAGAGTAGTATTTTATATGTACCCAACCGTATTCGCGAGCTATTCTAAGTATATCCACCGATTTCGCTGGGAAGTTGGAGAGGGTCAGGCTCTCCAAGCCCTCAACGTCAGCGAAGATCTCCGGTTTTCTCTCCCTCAAGGCTTGAAAGACCTTACGGGTTATCCGGGCATCGGCTAAGGCTCGGTGGTTGCCTTTAACCTCCAAGCCGAGATAACGGGCGAGTTTCTCCAGAGAGTTGGGAGCATCCTCGTATATCACTTTGGCAATTTGGCGTACATCCACCATCGGATTCAAAAGAGGAGGCTCTCCCAAACGGTAGAGTTCGAAGTTCAGAAAGGGAATATCAAGGCTCAAAAGGTTGAAACCAACTATAACGGCATCTCTGAGTAGGCTTAAAACCTCATCCTTTACCTCGCCGAAGGTGGGGGAACCCTTCACATCGTCGTATCCTATACCGTGAACCCTGTAAGCCCTCTTTTGAATGGGGACTTTGGGATTGAGGAGGAAGACCCTCTCCCTCGGCCTCCCTCTTTGACCTTTCAACACTATTCCTATCTCTACTATTCTGTCTCTCCTAAAATCGGTTCCAGTCGTCTCTATATCCAAGAAGGCCCATCTCAAAGGACCCTATTATAACGTTGGAAAGGTCACACGTACGTCTTTCTGCGGTATAATACACGCTCTTAAAAGGAGGGTAGAACGTGAAAGTGACGCCGTTTTTTAGGAAGGAGGATATTGAAAGGGAATGGTACGTGGTGGATGCCACCGGTAAGACGTTGGGGCGTTTGGCCTCGGAGATAGCCAAGATACTCATGGGAAAGCATAAGCCACAATACACACCCCACGCTGACATGGGAGACTTCGTGGTGGTTATAAACGCCCACAGGATTAAAATTACCGGTAAAAAGCTCCAACAGAAAACGTACCGGTGGCATAGCGGTTATCCAAGCGGTCTTAAGGAGAGACCTCTATGGTGGATGCTTCAACATCATCCCGAAAAGGTGTTATATCTGGCGGTAAAGGGCATGTTACCCAAGAACAAACTCCGCAAACGCCGTCTAAAACGCCTGAAGATTTACACTTCCGACACCCATCCGCACGCCGCCCAGAGGCCAAAGGAACTGCAGGTTGAAGCTTAAGGAGAGTAAAATATGGAGATCATAAACGTTTCCGGATCAAGGAAGAGGGCTACCGCTCGTGTGACTCTAAGGCGCGGTAGCGGTCACATCTTCATAAACGGCAAATCCCCAGAGGAGTACTTCAAGAAAGCTCACCTGATCCAGTGGGCTTTGCAACCTTTGGAGGAGACCGGTTTACGCGATGTGGTGGACGTGAAAGTACGGGTTGAGGGGGGAGGGGTGTCCGGTCAAGCGGGTGCCGTCAGACATGCGCTGGCCAGGGCCATAGTCAAGTTGGACCCCTCCAAGAGACCTATCTTACGGAAGGCTGGGATGCTAACGCGCGATCCAAGAGAAAAGGAGAGAATGAAGTATGGAAGAACTAAGAGAAGAAGGGCTTGGCAGTACACCAAACGTTAATCTGGAGGATATGGACGTTCGGGAGCTTTTGAATAACCCTAAAGAGCTCCTGAAGAGGCTCTTTGAGGTTGGGGCCCACTATGGACACCGTAAAAGCCGCTGGAATCCTAAGATGAAACCTTTCATCTACACCGTTCGCAACGGTATCCATGTCATAGATGTGCGCTACACCGTCGTTGCCCTCCGTAAGGCGTATGAGCGGATGCGCGAGGAGGGGCGCAGAGGTGGAAGTGTCCTCTTCGTCAGCACCAAACCCCAGGCGAGAGCCATAATCAAGGAGGAAGCACGTAGAGTAGGGGCCTTCTATGTCGTGGAAAGGTGGCCCGGTGGACTCCTGACCAACTTTGAGACCATACACAAACGGATCATAAAGATGAAGGAGTATGAAGCCCTCTTCGTTGAGTTCGAGGAACGCCGCAAGAAGGGGGAGGTCCTGCCCTATACCAAAAAGGAAATTCTTAAGATGCAGAGGGAGTACGCCAAGCTCCGAAAGCTCTTCGGGGGGATAGAGAACATGAATCACCTTCCCGACCTCGTCTATATCGTGGACCCCAAGTACAACCACATAGCCGCCTACGAAGTAAAGAAGTTGGGTATTCCCTCTATAGGCATAGTTGATACAAATGCCGATCCCGATATGGTGGATCTACCCATACCCGCCAACGATGAGTCTATGAAGAGTATCCGCTTCATAACTCACATAGTCGCCCAGGGTTATCTGGACGGCAAGAGGGAGAGGGAAGCAGCCGGTGGTCTGACCCACCAGGCTTTTGAGATAGCGGAAGCTGAATAGAGGAGGTTAAAAGGATGGCCAAGGTAGATATAAAGCTCATACAGATGGTGCGAGAAGCGACGGGAGCCGGTTTGATGGACGTTAAGAAAGCTCTGGAGGAAACCGGCGGTGACGTCGACAAAGCCATAAAACTCCTACGCAAGATGGGTATAGCCAAGGCGGAGAAGAAGGTGGCGAGGACTACGAAGGAAGGCCTCATATTTACGGCCTTGGATGAGAACTTCAAATGGGGTGCGGTGGTGGAAGTAGGATGTGAGACGGACTTCGTAGCGAGAACGGATGACTTTAAAGCCTTCGGTCAGAAGGCCCTTGAGGCCCTCTTGAAGAAGAAGGCTAACAGTGTTGAAGAGCTTATGGACCCGTCCCTTGAGGAGGAGATGAAACTTCTCTCCGGTAAGGTAGGAGAGAAGATAGAGATTAAGAAAGTGGCATATTTCTCCACCGATGACGGCATGGTCTACATATACGTCCATCCGGGTGCCACCCAAGGGGCTATGGTCGAGATCTACCCTCCAAACGAGGAGGTCGCACTTGAAACTGCCATGCAGGTAACCGCCATGAAACCTATAGCGGTATCCAGGGATGAGTTCCCGGAGGAGGTATTGCAGAAGGAGAGAGAGATCTATGAGGAGCAGGCTCGAAAGGAAGGCAAGCCGGAGAAAATCATACCCCGGATAGTGGAAGGTAAGCTTAAAGCTTTCTTGAGTGAGAGGTCCCTATTGGATCAACCCTATATGAGGGATCCAAAGATCTCTTTCGGTGAATGGCTTAAGAAGCAGGGAGACTACATCGTACGTAGGTTCGTTCGCTTCAACGTACATGAGGATTAACTGCACCGGGAGGAGGGGGTATGTAGCGTCTGCCTCCTCCTCTCGTTGGAAAGAAGGTTGCGGAAGATAGAAGATAAGCTGTAATTGCACTATTTCTTCTTGTCGTCAGACCTATAATAGTATGCTATGGTATTCCTCGTCGTTTCCAACGTTCTGATGGAAAACTTGGCCCGTGAGAACGTTAAGATCACGGCCGAGAGATCATTACGGCTTCCGGTTAAAGAGTTGCTTCACAAGGCACGGAAGGATTCGGATCGGTCCCAATTGCTCTTTCCGGTTAGCTACTCCGGATGCTCCTACGTGGCCGATACCTACAAGGTCAGTAACGGTTACATGGAATGGCTCCTGGATATATCCAACGGTAGCTCGGACGATATGGGATCCTACACGGCCAGGACCGGCACCCTTCACACCGATCCCCTTGTAACCATACTTTATGGAGCCGATCTCCCCAGTGTGTGGAGTAGTTTCACGACCATTCGATCGGAAAGATCCAACACCGAATACATAACTACCAACGATACTCCCACCCCCTCGCCAGGCTACACCGTTTTGTCCGTGCTTCCTTATACAACACAGGTCATATGTAACGAATCAGGTCCGATAAAGAGCGTCACGTTCGTGTATAATCTGACTAACGGGGGAGATAATCTAACCGTGAAGGAGATTTTCTGGGTGATGGGCAGTAACTCCGACAATACACGCCTATGGCATAAGACCATAGTGCGCAACGACGATGTCCTACCCACCACCATAGGAGTACGTTGGCAGTACGACACCCACCTGCGCGACACAGACCATCCGGCTCATTATCAGTGCGATTACTATCCGGCTTTCTCCTTGAGCTGTGGTCCCCAGATAATGTACGAGGCCGTATTGAGCCCCATTCCCAATACATTTGACTATCTGCGCACATCCGATACCGATCCCCCTTCGGGTCTGTACCATATATTCGCCGTGTACGAGCAGGGTCCCGATAGTGGTATAGTTTCACCTCCCGATATGGTGTATCACGCCTATTGGGTTGATGCCTACAACCATACTTGGACTTGGTCCCTCGCGGGACAGAACATATCTTTAGGAAGTGGCATGGACAACGCCTTCGTGTACTTTTGGGATCCGGTAACACTGCTTCCCGGCGACAGTGCCGTCTATTACTCCTATATCGGAGCTACCCGTACTCCAGCTTCGTGGGACGATCCTACCTCTGTCGAGGAGGCACCAAGGAAGAAAGCCATATCCGTTACATCGGGAGGTCTGCTCTTCAAGGAAGAGGGTAGGGTAGAGGTCTATCGCTTAGATGGTCGTTTGATTTTCTTCGATGAGGTTAAGATAGGTAGAGTCCTTAAGCTCCCACGTGGTCTGTACATGGTGAGGTTTAAAGGTACCACTATGAGCGTCCTTATAAGATAGCTAACGCCCTCCTCCTCACCACCCCCCTTTTTGGGGGTGGTGTTTTCGTTTATACCCTCAGTATCTGAGAAGAGGCTATTTTCAAAAAGGTCAATGGGGTAACGTCTATTTCCCGCCTTCAAGCTAAAAACCAGATACACTTTTAAGGGTATGTCCCAGGAGAAGGGGAAAAGTAGTAGTACCCGAATCGGTTTCACTGTGAGGCCGAATAGCCTCAGAGTGATACCACCTTTATTAACTTCGGGCCGTTTGTATATGCCCGCAACAAATGCAAAGGATCTTTTAAAGAATCTCATGCTTTTTTGAAAGGAGCTGCATGTCCAAAAGGACGTTTGTATGGCAAAGGGGTAGAAGGATCGGGAAACAGGAGATATAAGGTTAGGATCATTTTAAGAAGGAGTAGCGTAAAGCTACACCCACCAGGGGGGAGCTTACGAACCCAGCACCCAACATGAACCCAAAACCTCCTATATCCTTTCCAACACCTATCGCACACATCGGACCATCCTTCTGGGAGTAACCAGCCGATAGTATGTATGCGAAGGAGAAGATATCTCCCGATAGCCTGAGGTAACCCAGGATCCTTTCCCGATAGGAAACGCTAAGGGACAGGTTGCGCCAGTTTATATGAGCTAAAAGTTCAACGTTGGAGTTTAGGGGTTCAGGTACGGTTATTATCCAACCCGTCGTGTCTCCGGACGATATTGAAGAATCTTTAACCACATTCCAATATCTGAAGAGAACGTAACCGTCCAAGTTGTCTCTACCATAACCGATCACACCACCGAATACCATCCCCCGTCGTTCGTTGCCAAGGCTTAGCCGGTTGTCGGGAAATACGCCGTTATAAGAGGTGAGAACGGAGGCGAACTGTTCCTTCATCAGACCGACTTCGAAACCCAGGAGCATTCGGCCTGCATAGAAGAATCTACTCAAGGTGGCCCATTCCTGAATAGCGCTTCTCCTCAATCTGATGGTATCAACTATCTTGACATGATCCCTTAAATAGAAAGTTGAATCCCGATATGTACCCGAATAGGTACCGGCATAGAGACAGAAACCTCTAAAACATCCCACCACCAGCGGGAAGGTGCTACCGGTGTAGTAATCCACGGATAACCTCATGGAATCACGGTAATCAGGAAAATAGGACCCAAAACCGTGTTCCTCTAAAAGGAAGGCAAACATCAGGAGCATCCTTCACCCTCCATATTCTTCCATCTAAATAGAACTACAGTCAAACCCAACAGGGTCATCGATGCCAAGTTTAGAAGCAGACCTACCAATATAGGTGTATCCATACCGTAGGTATCACCCTTAGAGAGACCCTTTACCACAGCCGGATGCAGAGTTCTAAGGAGTTTTATGGAAAGGAATACCGCAGGAATGTTAGTTACGATTATGAGCGAGAGTAGGGCACTTATACGACCTCTAAGATTCTCCTCGTCTATTAAGTTCCGTAGAAAAAGATAACCTACAGCCAGGATCAACAGAACGGCCATGCTCACCAATCGAGGATCCCAAGTCCAAAATGTACCCCAAGAGGGCTTAGCCCACAGCGAACCTGTAATTACGGCCATGGTTAAAAACAGGGTGGCAACCTCCATCGAGGAGGCTGAAAGACGGTCCCAACGTAGATCCCTTTTCACCAGATGCAGAAGACCGAAGAGAGCGGAGAGAAAGGCCAAGAAGAAACCAACCCACGCCATGGGTACATGTACGTAAAAAATCTTCTGAACTTTTCCTAAAAGTTGCCCGTTTGGGCCAGGCCACTGGACGGGAGGGACCACAAAGAAAGCGTAGAGCTGGGTTATTGCTACCAAGAACAAGCTCCCAAGTACGAGGAGACGGGGACGCATACCCCTTATTCTAAGGCAGGTCTATGAAACCACTTCCCGAAAGCAAGAGTCAAGTTCCCATGTTCTATCTTTAAAGATACCAGTAGATACGTGACGTATAACAAAAGGAACATCAAACCCCTCCTCCTGCCCATAAGGTGCGGCTTATTACCAAAAGTCACCAAAGGAAATACGAAGGTTATGAGAAGAAGCATCCCCATATCAAAGGTGGCCCTGCTGGGTAGATCTATGGGATGGATAAAGGCACTTAGACCCAATATCATGCCTATGTTGAAAATGTTAGAGCCGGATACGTTGCCTATAGCTATGTAAGGATTTCCTCGTAGGGCTGCCACGACGGAGGTTACCAACTCCGGTAGGGAAGTTCCTACGGCCAGTATAAAGAGACCTATAAAGGTACCACTCAATTTTAAAGTTTGTGAAAGGTTTAAGGCACCATCCAGTGCCCATTTAGATCCAAGGGTCAAAGCGATGCTTCCCACGATTACCCATACGAGGGACTTCCCCAAAGATGATATACTTTTACCCGTCATGTCACCCTCATTCAAGGCCAAAGCACCTTTAAAGAAGTTTAGGTAGAGATATGCAGCGAAGAAGAACAGTAAGAACAACCCCTCCCATCTTTCCAACACCATTTCTCCACGTCCTTCAGGAAGCAGGACCAAAATCATCAAAAGTATCACCAGCACCAGATTTAAAGGTATGTCTCGCTTTACGATGAGGGCATGGCGTTTTATGGGCGAGATAAGAGCGGTCACCCCTAAGATCAACAGAATATTTGCGATGTTGGACCCTATTATGTTTCCAAAGGTCACGTCCGTGGATCCTTGGAGACTGGCCATCACGTTTACCACGAGCTCAGGTAAGGATGTGCCAAAGGCCACCAGTGTTAAACCCACAACTATCTCCGGGATTTTTAACCTCCTAACAAAACCCAGAGAACCATCTATAAGATAATCGGCACCCTTCACGAGTAAAGATATACCCAAAACTATCAACAACACATCCTTCACCACCTCCATAGGCGACAATTTTAAAGTTGATGGCGATTTGACCTCACCCACCTTTCTCTCGTATAATTCCTTCTCGTGAAGGTTGAGGTCGGCGATTTTATAAAGATCTTACTTGAAACCTTTCCTCCAGACAAGAGAGAGCTGGAACCGAAAGACCCGATAGAGCTGATAATAAAGTTTATATTGGCCGGCCAGAACGCCAGCGAAAAGGTTGTAAACGAGGCGTACGAGAATCTGATTGAACGATTCGGCAGTTGGGAGGAGGTTTTAAAGGCTCCCGATTGGAAGGTGGCTAATGCCATCCGTGTTGCGGGCTATTCCCACAAGAAGAGCAACTACATAAAACAGTTTTTGAGGTTTGTGGCCAAGCATAACTGGGATTTAAACTGGATTAAAGATCTACCTCCTCAGGAAGCTATCAAGATCCTCAAGCAGATAAAAGGTATCCCTTCCCGTAGTGTGCGATACATCCTGGCCTTCAGTTTCAACATGCCCGTTTTCCCCGTTGATCCCCATATAAAACGTGTTATAAGGCGTCTCGGTATCTTGGGCAACAACGCTACCGAAGATATGATAAGTGAGTACTTTGAGAGTATAGAGGGAGTACCTCACAGAGAGCTCTATCTGGCACTCAAGGAACACGCTAATAAGATATGTGCCGCTCGTAAGCCCAAATGTCTTATGTGTCCCATTGCTGATCTATGCTATTCGGTTAGCCCCTCCGTTGAGTACCTTAAAGGGACGCGCCGCATAAAGGTCCAATGATCGGTGTGCGCCTTTAAACTATCGGTGTGGAAAAGATTGAGAGTATAGAGAATGAAGTTTTGGAGTTACTTAAGAGAGCAAAGAAGCCTCGTCTTACAATAAGTCAAATAGCTAGAGCTTTCAAGCTCAGCAAAAAGAGAACCCGTCGCATCCTGTTCCGTTTGATAGAGAGAGGGGAGGTGATACGTTTTGGAAAGAGATATTCCCACGTTAGCAGGGCGGGTCGTATAACAAGAGGGGTAATACAGCTGAGGAGAGCTGGTTTCGGTTTCGTTAAGGCGGAGGATGGTGAGATCTTCATACCTGCATGGGCTACGGGAGATGCTCTAAGCGGTGATGAGGTGGAGGTTTTGGTCTTTCCAGAAAAGAAAGGATCCCTCCCAGAAGGTAAAGTACTTAGGATTCTAAAGCATGGTACGCTCTTTGTTGGTGGTACCTACATAGGCCAAGGGTTGGTTTTGACGGATGATCCCAAGTTGGGTACTGTCAGGGTATTACGTCGTAAAAAACTGCAACCGAAACGGGGGCAGAGGGTTATATTGAAAAGGAAAAACGGCGAGTGGGAAATTTTTGAGATAAATCCAGATGATTATCGTCTCATAGAACTTAAATACTCGCTGCCGAGTAGATTTCCCAAAAATGTACTCAAAGAAACGGAGAAGTTGGCACCCATCGAAGACGCTAAACGGTTCGATCTCAAAGATGATTTCACCATAACCATAGATCCCAAGACGGCAAAGGATTATGACGATGCCATATACGTTGAGAGATATTCTAAGGGGTGGCTCCTACGGGTACATATAGCGGATGTTGCCTATTGGGTGCCTAAGGGAAGTGCTATGGACCGTGAAGCCCAAAGGAGAGGGACGAGCGTGTACTTGATAGATCGGGTGATACCGATGTTACCTCCTAAGGTTTCCGATGATCTCGCTTCACTTCTTCCGGGGCGTCCCAAATACACCTTCACTGTGGAAGTTAAGATAGGTTTTGATGGGAGAGTACACACTAAAAGCGCCCGCTTTTACAGAAGTGTGATAAGATCTTGGGCAAGACTAACTTACGAGGATGCTGAGAGACTTCTAAACGATGAGGAACCCCATGATAAGGAAACCAAGATTTACAGGAAAGCCATAGCCGGAGTTAGGCGCACTCTTAAGGAGGCTAGTAATCTGGCTGAAGTTCTAAGACACAAAAGGGAGCAGAGAGGAAGCATAGACTTTGATTTACCAGAAGCCGAATTTCTTATGGAGGATGGAAAGGTGATCATGGTATCCCCCAAGGAGCGACTTTGGAGCCACAAAATAATAGAAGAGCTTATGATAACGGCTAACATGGTGGTAGCCACCTATATGCAGCGCAGGGAGTGGCCTGTTCTCTATCGTGTTCATGATCGTCCAGATCCTAAAAAGATAAAAAGATTTATAACTTTAGCCGAAAGACTTTTAGGGAAACGTTTTTCCCATCGTAAAATAACCCCTAAACTCTTAGCACTCATCCTCCAAGAATTTAAGGGGAAACCGGAAGAAACCCTTATGAATCACTTGCTTTTAAGGAGTATGGCCCGTGCCGAGTACTCGCCGATGAATATAGGTCACTTCGGCCTGGCTTTAAAAAACTATCTACATTTTACAAGTCCGATAAGACGGTACCCGGATCTCATCGCTCACCGCCAGCTCTGGCAGCTGATAAGTGGGGGTAGATCACTTTATGAAGAGGAAGAGCTAGAAAAGTTGGGTAGGTATTTATCTGAGAGGGAACGTTTGGCCGAGGATGCCGAATGGGAGCTTTGGAGATTGAAGATCTACGAGTTCATGCAAGATAAAATCGGTCAGGTTTATGAGGGTATAGTAGTCGGTCTCTCCTCAGAAAGCCTATTCGTTCAAATAACCGAACATTTAGCCGAGGGATACGTCCCCTTCGCTCACATACAGGGCAGAGTGGTACCCCTTTTAGAAAATTATAGTCTTATGATCTTTAGAAAAGGTGAAAGGAAACGGATAAGTTTGGGAGATCGCTTAAAAGTTAAAATATTAAACGTTAATAAGTATGCCAAGGATATGGTGTTAGATCTGGTAGAAGATTGACGTTTCCGCTTTACAGTGGGGAGATATCCTAATTAAGATTGCGTATGCAGAAAAAGGAGGGACAGGAGTTGCGCGATTAGCTTATAGAAGTTGGTGTTGTCTAAACGGCGATTTTGAGATAAGGCAGGGAAATGGGAGACAGAGATAGAGTAGTAATATTCTTTAGCCTCATTTGCGTCCCTCACATAAACAACGAACACCCATAAGATAGAAGGCTATGGCAAAAAAAGATAGTCAAAGAGAGCAGAGAAGAG